>JAESQY010000139.1 GCA_016764915.1 Aliivibrio sp.
AGACATTTTTTGCCAAATCAATACTAATGAGCTTATATTTCATAATGGTCACCTCTGTTGTTGATTCTGTCGAACCTTAATCATGGCACATTGCGATGCCGAGACAGAGGTGACCATCTCATCAGACACCGTAGACCACAACTGATCACTGTGTTGAGCGTCCGCTGTATCAGCACCAATCACCGTTGCAGGTACTTCTTCTGGGCTTGAAAACAGTTGAAACTGCCAATCACCATTTAATGAGACCCGTTGAGATGACTGCTGATTAAGTGCTTCATTTTGACTCTTGAATCCATGCAATGGACTGTGCGCCGCCATTCGGTTCACTTGAATAGATTGAGGGTTTTCCCAATCTCGGCGTGCCATCACTTCTTTAAACGTTGTCATCTCAGTACCTGCCTTAATAGCGGATCAAAATAGCGATATGGATAAACAGGCGGTTATTGACTCACTGCAGCAATTGATCCAAACGCTGAATTAGCTTCGTTGATAGTGATGGTCGGCATACCACTGACCGTCAATTTCGTAGGCATTGTCGACCACATTCTTCAGAGTAAATCCGCACTTTATCAGCACACGCTCAGATCCAATATTACCTTCAGTCACTACAGCTTTGTAGTTTGTGATTTGATGAGTATCGACGGCCCAATCAAGTAATGCAGAGAGTGACTCAGTTCCATACTGTTTTCCATGAAATTCGGGTAACAGCAGATAACCAACCTCTGCGACCCCATCAATCAAAGTGAAACCAGTAATGCCGATTGCCTTTCCACTTAGTTTATCGGTGATGACCAAACACAACCAAGAATCTCCATCTGGGTTCCATGGCGATAAACGGGTCTCAAACTTCTCTTTTACAACCTCTACGGCCATTTCATCAAAACAGAGTGAAATCACTTCTGGTTCTTGATGTAATTGCAGAAACAGCGGCCAATCCTTTTGAGTGATTGGTGTCATTGTTAACCGGGTTGTGATTATTTCCATATAGAGAGATTCCTTAGCAAAGTGATCAACTAACACCCTAATATAATTAGATATCTTTGCAAGGGGAATTAATGAGGAAAGGGCTCAAAAGTAAATGAAGTGAAAGGAGCAACTCCCTTCACTTCATTGGATGTTTTAGACTTTAAACTGACTAAGCACTTGGTTAACTTCTAAACCCAGCTTGTTAAGCTCTTCTGCTGAATCTGTCGTTGCCACGGATTGTTCTAATGTTTTAGATGAAATATCAGACATCATATTGACATTAACACTCACTTCATCAGCCGCCACCGCTTGCTGCCCTGCGGCGCAGGAGATCAAACCGATTGAATCGTTAAGTTGGCTAATATACCCATCAATCGAGGTTAACGCCTCTTCCGCAGAATGTACTTGAACCATGGTATCTTCTGAGTCAGCACAGCACTTGATCATTGCTTTACTTGCAGTTTCAGAACGTTGCTGCAAGCTGGTGATGATATCTTGGATCTCAGCTGTCGACTCTTGAGTTCTTGATGCCAACGATCTCACTTCATCTGCAACTACCGCAAAACCTCGCCCCTGCTCCCCTGCTCGCGCCGCTTCAATCGCTGCGTTAAGGGCTAACAGATTGGTTTGTTCCGCAATGCTTCGGATAACTTCAAGTACCGAACCAATCAACTCACTGTCTGAACGTACATCTTCTACCGTTTTACTGGTTTCCGTTAACTGGTGAGACAGTACTTTCATTGAATTGGCCGCTTCAAGAACAATTTCGGTTCCCTTTGTTGCCGTATCCGCTGTTGACTGAGACAAGTTTGCCACTTGGTCGGCACTGTGACTGACCTCTTTAGCACTCGCAGACATCTCTGTCATTGCGGCGGCCGCTAATTGAGCTTGTGACTGCTGCTCTTTCACTTCATCTTGGGTATTAACAGCATTGGCACTAAGCATCTGAGATGCGTGATGCATGCTTTCTGAAACATTATTTAATCGAGAAATTGAGCTTTGAAGTTTCTCAACAAACACATTAAATGAGCGACTTAGCATACCAAGTTCGTCCGATCGAGTTTCATCCAAACGTTTAGTCAGATCGCCCTCACCAATAGCAATATCATCCATCGCACTCGCAACCTGAAGCAACGGTTTAGTGAGCAGTTGATTGATAACCCAGATGATGACCGAACAAACCAGAATAAAAATAATCAGTATGATACCAATCGAGTAGACAAGAGCCTCTTGTACTGGTCCAGTAATGGTCTCTTTTGGCACCATAAAACCTAAGTTCCAATCTAAATCTATGGTTGAGTCAGATAGTGTATCGACCAACACAATGTACTCTTCATTTTTGTAGGTAACGGTTGCGATACTTTCCTGGTTGGATTTAGCCTGATTTAACAGAGCAGAAAATCCCGCCGAGTTGGGCACCAATTGGTCAATTTGATTCAGCTTTGGCAGCTTACTCATGTCGAGGTTTCGATCTGAATCTGGGAATGAGATGATCTGTCCATCTTGAGTAAATAAAAACCCGTAACCTGATTGGTTATAGTGCATTTTATCAATCAAATCTTTTTTAATGGCTGAGCCTAAAATATCAATACCAAGCACACCAACCAATTTATTACTTGAGGTTTTCACTACCGTTTTAATTGAAGTGACTATACTGCGATCATTAGCATCAATTTCAGGTCTGGTAATAAACATCCTGTCTTTGTTTAACGCTTCAAACCACCACGGACGCTTATTGGTGTAGTAGTTCGCATCATTGTATCGTCCATCAAGATCAAAGTATTCGTGGGTATTTGCAGGTGCAAAGAACACAGATTTTATCATCGGATCATGCGCAGAGATTGCTTGAAATTGTTCGACAATACTCTGATACGTTGGATCATTGTCAATGTTTGAACCACGTTCGGTATAGTTGGCAAACCAATCGATGATAAACGGTGAAGTTTGTATAGAGGTCACCACTCGCGAGCGTTCTCTAAAAAACTCATGAATACGACTCGATGTTTGGTCAGTTATTAATCGAACATCTTGCAACACTTCAGTCTCAACTTGTTGAGCACGTTCGCTGATCAAAACGTACGAGGTAACGATTGAGACTCCTGCAAGCAACACTGATACTGCCAGTACTACTTTTCTAGCGATTGAGTTCATTATTTTCATCTGTTTTTTACATCCATTCCAGACTAATAAAATTATAAATCCGCTGTAAATTGGATTTATTTGGATGTATTTTACCGCCTAAAGAGCATTTTGTCCTTTGTGTTTATTTGATGTGCTACGCAATAATGCATGAATAACTAATGAAGATATAAATTACAATGCACCTTCCAGTTTCAACAGTGCTTCTTTGATCTCAATACCGCCAGCATAACCCGTCAGACTGCCATTTTTGCCGATCACACGGTGGCACGGCACAATAATCGAGATAGGGTTTTTACCATTCGCCCCCCCTACCGCTTGTGAAGCTTTTGGGTTACCCACTGCAATCGCCAAATCTTTATAACACCACGTTTTTCCATACGGAATGGTGGTTAATGCATACCAGACTTTATTTTGAAATTCAGTACCACTCGCAGCAAGTGGAATGGAAAATTCACGACGTTCTCCGCTAAAATATTCACGTAACTGAGATACCGCTAGCTTCAGAATAGGATGCTCATCGGTTTTTTCGCCTAATTCACTGAACTCAATGGAGTGTGTTTCACACCAAACACCAAGTAAACCGTCGTCATTTCCATGAACGGTGATGGTCCCTAATGAGCTTTCAAATTGCGTGTATACGTTCATATTACTGCTTCTCTTCAGTGCAGGTTTCATCAAAACAGCACTCTTCCTGTAAAAATCCAATCACTGAAATCAGTTTTTCATATTCAGCCACACAGAAAAGTGTACGCCCTTCACGCCGTTGTGAGATTAACCCGGCAGACGCCAAACCAGAAACATGATGGGATAACGTTGAGCCAGGAATACCCAGTTTGTCTTGTACTACTCCAACAGCAACCCCTTGATAACCTGCTCGAACCACAATTTTGTATATGGCTAAACGAGTAGGATGGCCTAACTCTTTCAAAGCTTTAGCAACAATTTCAATATCCACGACTCACTCCTCTACATGCTTATATTTCGATATTACTGGAAATGAGCGTTTTTTACCAATAATTATGTCGTTCTATAGAAAATCCGTCGCCACTTTTTCGTGAAATAGTGAAATGCGATTTATAACATTTTTTAAGTTTTTCTGTTCCAAATGGGTCAGATCACTAATCGCTAAAACATCATTAACCTTACGTAAGTCTGTATACTCGATGATCTGATTCATAAATCGTAAATGCCAAATATGATCAAAGATGTATACCATTTCACGAAACGTTTTAGCATCGATCTCTTGTGCGGCTAACAGCCCTCTCAAACGTGCCATCGTATTGACCTCTCTAATATCCACCTTAAGCGCGTAGAGGCGACAAAAAACCTCCATAGGTCTTAAACACTCTTTTAAATTGAGTGATGCTCTACCTTCATAATCTTCTGTTTTTATCTCATCTGCCGAATTCAGTGGCACTTCGTATGACAAGCAATTTTGAGCATAAGTGAACAAAAATTCAGGATGCTCTCGCAGTAGCTGCTGGATATAGGATTGAATACCATCGACTAATACCGCCTTTCCATAGGTAGAACGGATATCAAAAAAGACATTGAGCTCAAGAATCGACTCTGATGAGGCTTGTTTTATCCATTGGCTGAAGTTCTCTTCCCACTCTTTTTGACTCAAACACCATTGATGATTGGACGCCATGATCAAGCCATCACAATAACTATATCCGGCTTGATTGAGCATTGCGCATACTTTTTCTGCAAGGTGCAAGAAGTAGCGTCGAATCGATTTTAGGTCAGCATCATCGGGGGTCTCAAAAACAATAGCGTTGTCTTGATCTGAGAAAAGTGTCATGTCATGACGTGCATTACTACCAAATGATATAAATGAAAATGGCACCGGCGGCTCGCCGATATCATTGATAGTCAGTTCAATAAAGCGGCAAATAGCTGCGTTATAAGTACTACCAATAAGACGCCGTAAATAGTCAGGACGGGTACCGGTTTCGATCATCTCTCTAATGAGGTCTGGGAGCTGATTCAAAGACTCCACCACTTTCCCATGACTGCTGCCTTTTCCAATGTCAGTAACAATATCACAGCTTATTTTCTGGTAATCGGTAATTTGATTCATTGACCCATAACTACCACCATAAATCTTTCGAACAATAGGCCGGAATGAAATGACATGTCCTAGCTTTTCCGACAAAAATATCTTTGATGTACTCAAAATGATATCTATCTGTTTGCCACCTTTAGTCTGAAGCTGAGCCTCAAACTCACTTGGTTCACTGTCGTTGCTAAATAACTGTAAAAGATGATGCAATACTTTGACATTTTGTGGGTTTTTAGAAAAAAGCTCTTTCCAAATAGAGTGTGATTTTAACTCTATATCGGTATATCCAAGCAACTGATGAAGTCGACTGTTTGAAAAAATGATCTTCCCGTCAGCTTCAAGTATGTAGCCTTCATTAGAGGACTCAACTAAAGCACGATATCGATTCTTAGCTTCATGTAACGCCATTTCAGCACGCTTTTTGCGGTTTTCGATGACTTTAGATTGAAAAATAACGTAACCCATTAACCCCGTGAGCCCAAATGTAATGGCAAAAAACACGCGATAGAGAATATTTTCAAGGCGGTCAATCCCCTGTTGAACATCATCAAAATAGACCCCGGTACCAATGATCCATTGCCACTCTTCTACACCTTCAACATAGGTCATTTTCGGAGAGGTGATAGTCGGATCATCTTTAAACTGCCACTGATACTCCAAGAACCCATGCTGCTCAGCCTTAACCAATTTATTAATCTCTACAAAAACGGGGAATCCAGTCCTGTTTTCACTGTCAGTGTAATACGTTAAATCTTGCCCTTTTAAATCGCTACGATAAGGGTGCATCACCATTTTAAGATTCATGTCGGTAATAAAGAAATAGTCTTTATTTTCGCTACCGTAGCGCATCGCTTTAATATCAGCGGCAGCTTGGGACTTCGCGCTTTCTCGGCTTAATACCCCTTTATGCTCCAATTCAACATAACGGTCGACTATACTCACCGCTGTTGATGTAAGCTCCTTCAGCATTTGGCGCTTTTGCCCTAACATCGAATCTTCTACAAGAGGGACAATCACATAGATGATTGAGGTAATAAATAGCACAATAGCAGTAATGGTTGGCAACACGATTCTAAAACTAAAACTGGCAAGAGAGTGATTATTATCCTGTTGAGATGTGTGAAGTCCATTAAAATAGTCCGCTAATTCGTTGGCATCAAGAACCTCGCTTAACTCTTCCCCATGCGTTGATTCATGATATTTAGCGGTGAATGTTCCATTTTCAAAATCGGTACGAGATGGCAGATAACCGTCGTAATCATCTCGTACGTGTGCTTCAAACACATTCTTGATTTGCTGGTTAGTATATTTCCCACCAAACTCTTTAATTGCCTCTGAAAGTGCTTCTTTACAATGGCGAAAACGACGATGACCATAGGGATCATAATCTATTTTTCTTCCCATTCTCAAAGAGTGACCACTGCCATTATGATCAAAAAATCCATCCACCCATTTATGGATATCTTCACCACGAATACCAAAAAGTTCTTCCGTTCGAGTGGCATGTTCAGATATTTTCATTTTTATAACTAGCCCGAAAGTGATATTGACAAAACGAATAACATTGTGCGCTTGCCTGCAAGTTTATGCGAAAGTTTCATATTACACTCCACTTTCGTTATCTAAATTAATCCAAATCAATAATTAAAACAAATACCTTTCCTAGAATGAATCTGATTGTTAAATCACTCTCTACTGGAAGGCTTTTGCCTCCCTTTTAATCTTCATCGAGATAAATCAGCCATCATTTCCCTCTTTATTTCAAAATAAAGATGCACGGTAGCGTCTGGGATGTCGCATTTTACAGGTCGAAGGCCTGCATACTAAGCACAAGTGGAAATAGGTGTAACTGACAAGACTCGAGACCCTACAAGGAGTAGTTATATGTCAAAAAAGAATACGACATTTTATAGAGATATGCGTCGTAAAGCGGAAGAATTTGAAAACCGAGAAGATTTTCTAAATCATGACCTAAAAATCATGAACTTTCGACGTTGGGGGATTCACTTACCCTCTCGTGATTACAGTATAGAAATAGAGGACTTTGTTCCCGCTCTCGCCGCTACAATAGGTAAAGTGGTTATGGTGACCGCCATGGTTGCTGTGTTTGCTGCACAGTTTGGGTTATCGCCAGAGTTTGTTGCAGAAAACGTTCGTTATGAACTGCTCATTGCGGGCGGATTGTTCGTGATTTTATTCTCAGCAATCCTGAATCCTAACGCTAACTTAGCCGGTACTCATGGACCGATGATCCCACTCATACCTCTCATTGCAGCAGCAGGGGGACACCCATTGGCACTCGGGATAATGGTATGTGTATTTGGCTTAATTTTAGCTTTTACAAAAGGAGGCTCAAAACTGATGACCCTCACGGGAGTTGGTGTACGAGGAGGCCTCCTAATCTACTTAGGGGCAGTGGGGTTAATTGGTCAAATTAATAAGACTGAGGCTTGGGCTTCAGGCAGTGATCAAGGCTATATCTCATTTGCAGTCATTGGTGTGACGGTGCTGGTTTACGCGTATCTGGCCAAAAACAATAAGCGTTGGTTAGCCATTCCATTGTGCTCTGCACTTGCAGGTATTGTTGCTTACGTATTGGGGGCAGAATTTGCCTTTACAACAGCACCGGGGCTGCCGCATTTCAGCCCATTTTACTGGTGGGGTGAAAATACGGGTTGGAAATTAGGTTGGCCAAACATGGCGCACTTTATCGCGGTAACGCCTTTCGCTCTCTTAGCTGTGGCAATGTGGTCTCCTGATTACCTTGGTCATCGTGTTTTCCAAGAGCTTAACTACCCTAAAGAAGCAAAGGGTGTATTGATGAACGTGGATGATACCATGATGGTTGCCTCTATTCGTCAAGGTGTCGGTGCACTATTAGGTGGTGGTAATTTAGCATCATCTTGGGGGACATATATGATCCCAGCAGCGATAGCTAAGCGCCCTATTCCTGGTGGCGCAATGCTAACAGGTATTATGTGTATCCTTGCATCAGTGTTGGGTTACCCAATGGATTTAGCGATGTGGGAACCCGTATTACGCGTTGCACTGATCGTGGGTGTATTCTTGCCTTTACTCGAGGCTGGCATGCAAATGATCCACAAACATAAAGATTCACTTAGCGCAGGTATCTGTATTTTCGCATGTGCATTTGTAAACCCGGTATTTGGATGGGCAACAACAATGCTGCTCGACAATATGGGGCTTATTGGTGACCATGATCGTGCTAAATCACTGTCGGCTAAAGATAAATACCTGATTCCTGGTCTTACATTTATCATTAGTGTCGGTTCGTTAGCACTTGTAGGACAACTTCCTGGTATTCCTGCAATCATTGGTAACTGATCGTAAATGAACCAAGGGTGCCGATAATCTATCGCACCCTTCTTTCCCCCATTCACTTATCTGAAAATTAAATTCCACCGATTCACAATTTCAATGTCCATTTTTACTCCTTTTTGATTTATATTTCGACATTACTAGAAATAAATTGACCACGCTAAAAATAGAGCGTATATTTCGATTATTCCAGAAATATAGAGATTTAGATCATGTTCACAGTAACTCAAGAAATGGTGATGGACACCTTAAACATGTTTGCTTTTTTAGCAGCAGAACTCACCGTACTATTCCTACTAATTAGCTATCTTGTCGGTGTATTGCAAGAATATATTCCACCAGAAAAGATCCAGAGTATCCTCAGTGGTAAAAATGGCAGAGGCTACATTGTGGCGGGTTTATTAGGAGCAATAACCCCATTCTGTTCATGTTCGACCATCCCATTTTTAAAAGGTTTGCTGCGCGCTAAAGCTGGGTTTGGCACCATGATGGTGTTCTTATTTGCAAGCCCACTGTTAAATCCCATTATTATTGGGCTGTTTGCTGTTACTTTCGGTCTAAAAGTCACCCTGTTCTATTTTGCTATCGCGATGGGCGTTTCTGTTATTGCAGGTTACACTTTAGAAAAACTGGGGTTTGAAAAATACGTAAAAGAGACGGCCTACATGGCTGCGCCATCAAGCAGTTGCGGTTCAAGCTGCGGCGGTAAGCAAAAAGTCCTACCAAACAAGTGGATGAAAATTTGGGTAACCACATGGACTGATTTCAAAAAAGTGCTGCCGTATTTAATCGGAGGTATCGCACTTGGTTCGATGATTTACGGTTTTATGCCAACAGAATTTGTTGCAAGTATCGCCAGTGAGAGTAATCCGTTTGCTATCCCTGTCGCAGCAGTCATTGGTATCCCACTGTATATCCGCGCTGAAGCCGTTATTCCGCTAAGCGCTGCATTAGCTGCGAAAGGAATGAGCCTTGGTGCTGTAATGGCACTGATTATTGGCAGTGCAGGTGCAAGCTTAACAGAAGTGATACTGCTTAAATCGATCTTCAAAAATCAGATGATTGCCGCATTCTTGGTAGTGATTCTCGGTATGGCCGTTGGTGCTGGGTATCTATACCAATTCATTTTCTGAACAAGTGTGTAATAACATGAAACCTTTTTACTAAACGAAAAAACCCTGTTATTGATTAGGCTCATAAATATACGATTAAAGGCTACGTTGCTTAGTATGTGCGCTACTTATTGACGTCAACTAGCCCCATCAAGCGTTAATATTTTGAATTTATTGAAAATCCATTTGAAACCATTTATTCTCATGTCAGAGCAAGTTACCCGACGTGTTGGTCAAGGACATAGCCGTGAGATTGTTGATGAAAGCGATGTCAATACGCTTTCTGTGCTCTATTACAACAACGCCTCTAAATCTGTCCGTATATCACCCAACTCCGCATTCAGAGTTTTTCGTTGCTTGTTATTCAACAAACCTATTAATCTATCTAAAGTCACTATCCACAACTGCTCATTATGATTGATTTTCTTTAGATACTGTTCTGAGCGAAAGTCATTAGCATTCAAAATGGATTGCTTTAATGACTGTTCAAATGCAGCTTTATCATTTCGTATTGAATAAGCATCGCGGACTGAATGTGCCCACGCTCGACGAAACTCAATCCAATCAAGAAAAGTGGACTGGTGTTTAATATTAGTATGATGGAGTAACTGCTTTTGTACCGGTGTTAATTGGCCTATAAATGACTCTATTCGACTTGCTATTTTATCGTATCTATCTTCTAAACGTTGTTGCTCACTTAACGCTTCAAATTTTGCCACTCGCTCACTATTTTTCTCTTCCGCTGCAACTAAAAACGTCTCTATTTGTTGTTCATTTAAGGAGTACGCCAACTTAACTAATCCCGGTTCAATCCGAATTAATAACCTCTGCCAATAGCCTTTAAGAGATTGAATGTAACTGGCTATATCAGTTTGATCTAATCCATTATTGATATCATCTTGAATCAACATAATGTGAGTAGCGTAACTTTGTAACTCCGAGCCTCTGTGCCAATCTAAGAACTGCTTTAAATCAGAATCAAACTCGGCTTCTTGCACATCCGTCAAATTGACGTAATCATCCAAATACCAATACGTGAGCCAATCTAGATTGTTATAGATGACTTTGGTAGAGCACGCAGAGAGGCCAAGTAAGAATAGAACCAGAAAGAGTCCACGAAATGGTCTGTTTGTCATCAACATCAGCTCCGAGGGAAATGAGTAATCCATTCAAAGCGCAACAAAAGTCGCTTGATTAAAACTATAACCCATAGAAACCACCACTGTCGGCATTTGTGTTTAGACTGCTAAGAAGCAATTAGCCGATAAACATTGAGGTCGGCACACCGAAACGCGCCGAGAGTGGCTTAATATGCTTTAGCGTCAGAGAGCGCTTACCGCTTAAGATCATCGATACCATAGACTTCGCACCAATCTCAGCTTTAAAATCACTTAATGTTAATTTATGCTGATCGATAATGACTCTTAACATCGCGATGCCAGGTTCTAACTGTTCAATCGCTTGATTGAATTCACTAAATTTCTCAGCCTCATCCTCATACCTCTCAATCACCGGAAACATCAAATCAGTAACAGGCTTGTGCGCATCATAGTCTTCGATGAGCACTTCCATTGTGGCTAATGTAAACATCCTCTCACCTCTTCAACTTCTTCTCACGGTATTGCTTAGTCATTCTGTCGTATTCGGCATGACTAACAATATTCTTAATAAAGCATCGACTTCCTACAAACTCAATAAATGCTATCAACCTCAAATTATTACCACCGATATCAATTACCCACCACTTATCGACGTTCTGAGTGTAGTTCACAATCTGTGAACCAGACAAAAATGGATCTTAGTAACAGTGGTGGGAGAACATAAATCATGTCCTAAAACGAGAAAACCCCAGCATTTCTGCTAGGGTTTTGAATGTGAGTGAGACCTCACACCTTAACCTGTAATGCATTGTTAAATAAAAAATTATCTAGGTAGAGCTTAATGAAGTATTACTTTGTGCAATTAAGAACAATCTAACTGCTATGCTAGCTCTTCAATTACATCACTCTCTTTCACATATTTCTGACACATTCTCTGATCCAAGAAGTCGAGATGAGTTTTCGTTTCTTTAGCTAAGTCACCAGCATAAACCAGAGATGTTTCTACATTTGCATACTTACCTTCTCTAGCCGCACTAAACCAGTTGAATTGTTGTGGCATAGTAATTTTGGCCACCCAGTTCATGTTGAGTCGTATTGAAAGTAAGCGTGCAATTAAGCAGTGAGGCCTTATTCAGCCTCATCA
>JAESQY010000140.1 GCA_016764915.1 Aliivibrio sp.
CTGATAGAGCCAAATAACATATTTGACACCACATTGGTCTGCGCCAAAGAGCCAGGAAGGAAGCCACTTATAATCTTTGAAAAATTAATGAGTCGAATTGCAATACCACCATTATTCATGATATTACCAGCCAAGATGAAGAACGGAATTGCCAGTAAAGCGAATGAATCTAAGCCAACAAATAAACGTTGAGCTGAAGTTACCATCGCTCCGTGAGCGGGTAAAATAGAAAGCATTGCTGCGAACGAGGAAATCCCTACACTGATACTAATAGGCGCACCGATAATAAGGAAAAATAGGGTACCACTAAACAAGATTAACGCGGCTAAAGTTGCTGCATCCATGATAAAGCCCTTTATTGTAACTGTTTTAAACGACGTAACAGGTTAAGTTCCTGGTACAAGAAATAGAATATGATCAGAGCACCGCTGATTGGGATAGCAGAATAAATGACTCCCATTGGCACTTGTAGTGCAGAGTCCAGTTGCCACATTTGACGAGCTGCACTGCTGTATCCACCAATAATCATTACCGATAGAGCAAACGCTGCTGTCGAGAATTCGATAAACATATCTAAATAGATCTGTATTTTTTCTGGAAACTTCAGTTTCACGAATGAAATAGCCATATGTTCACGGAGGCCAAAAACATATGCACTACCAATAAGAATTAACCAGATAAAACCATATCTAGATAAAACCTCACTCACGGCGCTAGGACTATCAAAAAGGTATCGAACAACGACCTGATAGGTCACAAGAGTTGTCATCGCACCAACAATAAAAATTAAAACGGCTGAAATTACTCGATCAACCCAACGTTTAATAGTGTCGATTTTATCGAAAAAACCATTTGTGTTATTAGACATAATAAAAATCCTAGAAAGCCGGTGTAAAATTAATTATTACCCCGGCTTAATTTATATTTAAGACATGTTCACTATCTTCTTAAATAGCGCTTTTTGTTCAGGTGTTTCAATAAGTTCATCTTGCAATTTTTGGCAGCTTTTCTGGAAAGGCTTGATGTCTACTTCTGTAAATGTGGCCCCTTTATCCTCGGCCGTCTTCTTAGCGCTTTCAATTCGTGCGTTCCAAATCTTGAACTCAACGGGTGTGCTCTCTTTTGCAAGTCTTCTTAATGTTGCCTGATCTTCTTTAGACATAGTTGAAGTGAAGTCGCTGCTCACAACCAGAAGATCGGGTACCATTAGGTGGCGAGTTGCAGAGAAATATGGTGCAACCTCATACTGTTTCAAATCTGCGTATGTGATTTCATTGTTTTCTGCACCATCTAATACCCCTTGCTGTACTGCAGAATACACTTCACCTTGGCTCATCGGAACACCAGTACCACCCATACAATCAAGCATTTTGATCATTGTGTCAGACTGCATGACACGAATTTTTTGCCCTTGCATGTCAGCAATGGTTTTTATTGGCGCTTCCTTTGTGTACATGCTTCGCGCTCCAGCGGTGTAGGCTGTTAATACTTCAAAACCAAACTTTTGAGTCGATGCAAATAATGTATCTAATTCACCTGATGTGAATACATTTTCCTGGTGCTCAGAACCACTGTATATATATGGCATACCGATCACTCGAAATGTCTTATCGTAGTTTTCAACGAGTGGGTTCGCCACCATCGCCATCTGAATTGCACCATTTTGTACAAGTTCAAGAGCTGCACGTTGATCACCCAACAAAGCATTAGGGTAGAGTGTTAATTTGTAACGACCGTCTGTTGCGGCACTTAACTTTTTACTAAATTCTTGCAGGGCAAGAAATTGAGGGTGTTTGTCAGACTGGTTAAACGCAGTTTTGATTTCTGTCGCGGCTGTAGCGATGGTTGAAAAGCTCAACGTGCTACCAACAGCTGCTGCCAATACTGCCATTTTTAGTATTTTAGTTGTAAACATATGTTATCTCCGTTGTGGGTACAGATTTAATTAACGTATGGTATTCATATCGATGAAATCCATATCGTCGAAAGTTTGGTTTTCACCTAGCATGCCCCAAATAAAGCTATAGTTTTGTGTTCCGCAGCCTGAATGGATAGACCAGCTTGGTGAAAGAACCAGTTGTTTGTTGCGTACAATGATATGACGTGTCTCTGTCGGTTCGCCCATAAAGTGAAAAACGACTTGAGATGGTTTTACATTAAAATAGAGGTAAGCCTCCATTCTTCTTTCGTGAGTATGTGCTGGCATGGTATTCCAAACACTGCCAGCTTGTAGGTGTGTAATACCCAAACATAGCTGACATGTAGGTAATACCTCTGGGTGTAGGTACTGATTAATGACTCGCGCATTTGCATTTTCGACCGAACCTAATTCTACCTTTTTAGCTTCACTTTGAAGGATCAGGCGTGACGGGTACGTATGATGCGCAGGCGCACTCAGGCAATATAGAGACGAAGGTTTTTCAGCATCAAGAGATTCAAATTCAATATCTTGTTCACCCATGCCTAAATAAAGTGCATCAAGGTATTCCAGTTGATAACTATGACCTTTACATCGAATTTCTGCCTTACCCCCTAAATTGACAATGCCAAGTTCACGTCTTTGTAGAAAGTAGTCCGTTCCGAATGCTTTTTTATCGACATATTCATCCAGACTTAATGGCTTGTTACTAGGGGATACGCCAATGGCTACTACGCGGTCAATATGGCTGTAAACCATATTGACACCATCCGTAGTGAAAAGATCTTCAGTTAAAAATTCGCTTCGTAAACGTTCTGTTTCGTAAGATTTTGCGTCAATGGGGTTGCTGTTGTAATTGATAAACATGGTAGTGCTCCTGTTTGATATATAAACCCTACTCTGTTTTTATATATGATCAATACGCCCCATATATAAATAAACAAAGAGCGTGATTGAACTCTCAATTTTTTTGAAACAGCGTTTAGTTTTTGTGATATAAGAATGAATGCTAATGATGTTTATATTAATAAATATTAAAAGTGAGTAGAGAAAAAATTAACTGTTATTGTCTGCTGACGCTTATGTTTACAGTTAACAGAGAAAATGTAGATATGTTTGGTATACAATATATTAGATGCATACAAGGCTTATTCAAATTTCGTTTATAAGTGTGTACTCTCCATTCAATCATCAATAAGACAATAAGTGGCATTGTTGATGATTGCATCATTTCCATCTGCATCTATATAGAAAAATAGGTTGGCTTGGTTAGCTATCGCCAATGGTGACTCTTTTTAGAGGAGCGATTAGAAGTATCAGAAATGTTTGGGGCATTACTGGTAATGTGTGGTTTAATTATCTATGTATTCGGTAAACGATTTTTAGTTTTTAGTAGAGTGATGCAATAATTGATGAAACGCCTGACCCCCGAACAACTTGAACAGATCCCTTTGATGGATATTCCTTTTAAACATAAAGATCAATGTTGGTTTTGTGGCGAGCCCGTGTTTAAAGAGATCACCTTTGTTTCAAACTCCAACTATCAAGTCGAGTTGCCTGCGGTGAAAATCCCCAGTTGTGAAGAGTGTTATGGTTTTGGTAAGTCCGAACGCTTGCCCTACATTGAACTGCTGCATGACTTGGTGAAAGACAAAATTACTCAGAAACATCAAAAATCATTAGCGATTGGTGCTAACTGGACTAAGCAAGAGCTTGAAGAGTCTGAGTTTACAGGCGCAGCGCTGGAAGGGTTCAAACGCAGTGGTTGGATGATGTATGAAATCACTAAGCAGAGAGTGAATTTCTCTGGGTGGCCAATCAGTATTGATGGGATTGAAACGGGTCAAGGTCATATTGAGGGCGATATTAAATTTGATGGTATTGTTTACCCAAATTTAAGCAGTGCTATACGCAGTCTAGGTAAAACCTACTCTCTCGATCGCGGCTACTTTGCTCAAGTTCTGGAGTTGATTGGTACCGATAGAATGACTTACGCGATTGGTTTTTGCCGAAGCACGACCGTGGATGGGGCGCGTGCAAGAGAAGAGCACTTAAATAGTTTGCGTGAACTGCTTGAAGAAGAGCACCAGGCGGAAGAGGATCACCAGCAAGCGCGTCAGCTGCAGCAAAAAAAAGAAGATTTCATTCCGATACGTCAGCTGTCATTGGATGATGTGCAAGGGCTCACGCTCTATCGAACTCTCATCTATCCTGAAGCCATTTTATGGGCGCTGAACCACGGCATTGAAACACTGGCGCAGTTAGATAGGGCAGAAGATCACTTTTTTGATGCGTTCTCTGATGAATCTGAGATCGCGATATTTACTCAATTTAATGGCTTGCAGATCTATTTAGAAGAGCGAGAAAACAACCCGCAGTGGGCCAACAATGGCGATCCTAATAGCCGCTGGTTTCATGGCAGCTAATTAAGCCGGTAATGGTGTTAAATCAGTAGGCTTTTATTCCAAAAGCGTGCAGTTTAGTCCGTAAGTGATAGTCGAGGTTTTGCACCTCGCTTTCACTAAGCTCTATTAAGTTAAATTGATATTTCTGATAAATAGCCTGTTTGTATTGTTGTTTCTCTTTGTCTGCATCATTAGCTAAAAATTCAATGTATATCTTTCCTGCTGGAAGATAAAAATCGCACTCGACTTCCTCTTCAATGGGCAGTTTTCTCTCGTAAGCGTGAACCAAACCTGCCAAATACAGCCAGTTATCGATCAGCATCTCTGATTTAGAACGAACATAGTGGCCATCGGTAGTGCGGTGTTTCGCTTCAAATTTTTGGCGAAAGCTGGATAGGGAGTTGTCGGTCGAGTGGTTGTCTGCGTCTTTACCTAAAAGGGCTCTTACTGAGCTTTTCAGTGATGGATTAACCATCACCTCTTCTTGCCATAATACAAAAGAGCTGGAAGATTTAAGATTCTCTTTTTGGATCCCCCCAGCACGCCGACCTGCATCAGTAATGGTCCAACCCTGTTCGGCTCTGTCTATCCAACCCAGTTCATTTAGAATTTGATTTATTTTCGCGGCCGAGAGGGTAAAACGCTCGCCCATTGTTGTCGCCGTGAGCAGAGTAGAGGTAGGTTGAGGAGTATCGGTGGTCACTAATGCCTCTGGCCAAACAATATACTGACCAAATTTGTCGCTGTTGCGGTATTCACCACCTAAACTGCCGCCTTTGTCAGTGAGTTGCCAGTGATCATCACATCGAACAATCAGCCCTTCAAGACCAAGCTCTTCGAACAGAGATTTAACGGATTGATCGCGTTTTTTGGCGAGGGCAGAGGTAGACAGTTTATTCGACATTCAATTTTGCTCATTAGATTTTAAGGTAACGTGCAAAGAATGACGCTATTTGCACTAATTCACAACCATTAACAGGCGATATTCGTCCAGAGCGTATTGATCTGTCATGCCACTAATATAATCTTGTATTAATCTGCAACGGTAGTAGAACTCTAATTGATCTGAGTCTACATCAGTAGGGTGGTTTATCATGGCACTTTGGTACGCTTTTAAGTGCTTGTTAGAGAGTTTTTTAAACAACCTTGATTCATACAATGGGGTTTGTTTTTCACCATCAATGATGCGTTTGAAATCGGATTTACTCATCTGCAGTAGCGGCTTGTAACAATCGAGTAGGCCTTTGATGATGCGATAGCCTTTTAGCTCGCTTGCTTCAACCTCTTTATGATTGAACACATGCTTTTTAGCGACGTTTTTCAAGGTTTCTGACAGAGCGTGAGCCAAGCTGTTATCTTCCAGTAGCGCTTGGTTAAATGTGCCGTGATAGGTCGCTTCAATATTATTGATAAAACGTTGGCTAGCGTGTTCAACCAAGCGGTGATTTAATTTCACCCGCAGCTCAATAAAATATTGGCTGGTTTTGCAAATATTTTCATTATCGGCCTTTTTCGTTGCTGCTTGCAGTACCTTATTCATAACGTCAGTATCGGAGGCATCGGTTAAACCATATTCGTGACATAAGTGACGGAACTCTTCACGCAGTGCATCGCTCAGCTGTTCAATAGTCAGGATGTTTTTTTCTACGGCATCTTCGATGTCAGCTATACCGTAGGATATGTCATCAGCGGCTTCCATAATGTAAGAGACAGGATGGCGGCAACCAGCACCAATTGATAGGGATTGTCTTAGTTGATCTATATAGCGTTGTTCACTGAAGTAATAACCGACTTTTTTCTTCAAATAGTGCTTTGAGTGCTGGTGGTTAGTCTGTTTCTCTTCATCGGTAGGCGCAAGCTCTGTTCCTTCACGAGTGTATTTCATGATGCCAGCAGTTTGTGCGTAAGTTAGGTTTAGGTTTAACAGTGTGTAGGTTAGGCGTATGGCTTGCGCATTGCCTTCAAATTGTGTGATGTCACGGTGCAAGCGTTCACTGAGTTGTACTGAGGGTAACAGTGATTCAATATTTTTAATAAACCAGTCGTTGATCGCCTGTTCACCAAAGTGGCCAAACGGCGGGTTGCCAATATCATGCATTAAACAGGACATCTCGACCAAACTTTCAAATTGACGCTCTAACCCATCAAGCCCGTATGATTTAGCTCTATCACCAAGATGTCGAAAGATGGTTTGCACAATATATCGGCCCACTTGTTGCACTTCAAGTGAGTGGGTTAAACGGCTGCGCACCGCGGCATTTCTTTCCAATGGGAAAACTTGGGTCTTCTGTTGCAGTCGACGGATGGCAGCAGAGTTGATGATTCTGCCTCGGTCACTCTCATAGGCAAATTGAATCATATCCAAGGTGGTGGGTGATTTTTTTTTACTCTCAAGTGGTCTATTGCCGGTGATCTTGTGCTTAAAATCAATGTCATTCATAGAGTTACTCCCAGCTATATTCATTCTACGATAACAAAAACAATCCACTGTTGCGAGGGAAGTTCTTCAATAATTCTAAGCAGTAAAAGTGTTTTACCAAGCATATAATCAGATGCTAATGTGTCCATTTTTAACGTGGCAGAAGTCTCAATATACTAAATTTATTTTCAATAAAAGAGGGGTATTGCTAGGATTAAAAAACGCTAATTGTGGGGGCGAAAATGAAAGCTCTAATGGTATTAATGTTATTGATTGCCTGTTTTGATATTGTGGCCTCTAACCGCGCTCAATCTCGCTCCTTGGTGAAAAACTGTCAACCACTTGAAAAGAGGATAACATCCGACTATTGGACCGTTATTCAACCAGTTAGAATATCTGGAAAGGCAGATTCAACGTTTCGATCTTATACGACCTTAAATTTTTTTGATGACGGTAAGGTATGGGGATTAGTTCGATACAGTGATGGTGTTGAGGTCAGTAATGAAGTTTTTCATCGCTTACGATATGACACCGACAATGACCAGTTAACGTTAATGAATGAACAGGGAAACCCCATTGGACTTTACAAAGTCTGCGCTCAAGGTTTGGTGAGTATGAACTCGGCCCATTCCATGGCTCTCAATTCACAACAAGCAGATGCTTATGCGCCGATTGATGATCGTGATTCTTTAGACAACAATAGAAACAAATTGAATCTGCGGTGGTAATTAGGCTATACCTATCCCATTTATACGCCATTATTTTGCTACGCTTATAAGTAAGCTTCACGTTACTTATTGATAGTCATTATATGGAACTTAATATGAAAACAGGCTGTGTTCATATCATCTACGGGCCGATAGGTTCAGGAAAAACAACCTTAGCACTTGAAAAGTCTCGATATCATAAAGTCGTTAAGTTCTCATCTGACAAATGGTTCAGAAATCTATACATGGATGACATGCATGGTATTGCAGATATGGGCTGGGTGAAAGAGCGCATAGCACGCTGTGAATTTCAGATTTGGCATGTGGCAAAACAGTCCCTCGAGATGGGCGCTGATGTTATTTTTGATTTTGGTCTGGCAAAGAAAGCGGATCGAATGCGCTTGTATGATGAGTGTCAGCGGCTTAACTATCGATGTGCATTTTACTATTTATCAGCAGATGTTGAGGTTCGTCGGGAGCGAGTCGTTAAACGAAATCAAGGACTGTGTGAAGCCTTTGAATTTGTGGTTTCTGCAGAAATGTTTGAAGCCACCAATAAGATGTTTGAAGAGCCAGATGAGCAGGAACTAAGCTTCACTAAAATTATAAACATTTAAATTCAACAGGTTAACGTGGGTTGTGGTGGGTATAACTGCTTTTCACCTGATGAAAGACTCCGAACTGGTTGTTGTCACTATTATTTTACATTTTTCTGGATTATTGCTCCAATTATTGACTTATAGATGAATTAATTGTTCGTTTGTCTTGAAATCTCAGCATAAACGAATAACCTAGTATGTAACGAACTTGTTAAAAGGATATGACAATGCACGCCTCACCAGATCTCACTTTACATATTACCAATTTAAGCCAGCAGGCGGTGAATGATCTCTCACCGTCATTTAATGCTTTACCTGAAACAGAGCATGCTGATGGTAAGTATCGCTTACGTCGTTACTCCGTGGTTAAGTTTGGCGACAACGGTTTAGAGCATTTAGCAGGTCATCAATTTGTTCAATCAGAAGAGGTCAACCATTTCCAAGGTGATGTGCTACGTCAGTTTGAAGCAATTGAAGAGCCGATCATTCAAAGTAAAGGCATGCTTGAAATGTGTAAGTTATTTAAACAAGCGAGTCAGTTATCCAGTCAGCAAACTATCGAAATTCACCAAATGCGCGTGACAGCGATTTATGAAGAGACCAAAGTATCGCCTGAGGGAGTACATCAAGATGGGTTTGATCATGTCGCGGTGGTTGGTATTGATCGTCATAATATTACGGGTGGTGATTTTATGATCTATAATAACCGTGACGAAGACCCATTTCTTCGTAAGGTTTTAAATTCAGGCGAGTTTGCATTAATTAATGACAATGTTCTTTGGCATAATGCAAAGCCAATCTCAGCGGTTAAACCGACCGAACAAGGTCATATGGATGTGTTTGTACTCACCACAAAGGAAACGGTTAATGAACTTCACGCTTGAGTCGATTCGCCAGCAGTTTCCAGCACTGCAGCAGAGAGTGGATGATCAGCCAGTCTGTTTTTTTGATGGCCCTGGTGGTTCACAAGTTCCACGGTCAGTATTAAATGCAATAACCGACTATTTAGGCCGATATAATTCCAACATGGGCGGCGCTTTCTTCTCCAGTTACGAAACGGCTGCGGTGGTTAATCAGGCAAGAGAGTCCGTTCAAGCCCTGTTGAATGCCCCGAGTCGCGATAATATCGTATTTGGTGCCAACATGACGTCGTTAACCTTTCAACTTAGCCGAGCGATCAGTCGAGATTGGCAGGAAGGGGATGAAGTGATTGTGACAGCCTTAGATCACTACTCCAACGTCTCTTCATGGCAGCAAGCCGCGCAAGACAAAGGTGTCGTCGTTCATCAGGCCAGAGTAAACGACATCGACTGCACATTAGATTACCAACATTTACTAACGTTACTCAATCATAATACTAAATTGGTGGCCGTCACCTACGCATCCAATACAACGGGCTCGTTGGTCGATTTGAAGAAGGTGATTGAGGCCGCACATCAAGTGGGTGCAATGGTTTACGTTGATGCTGTTCATTACGCGCCTCATGGGCTGATCGATGTACAAGAGCTGGGTTGCGACTTCTTAGCTTGCTCTGCCTACAAGTTTTTTGGTCCTCATGTTGGTATCGCTTATATTGATGCAAAATGGCTGCAAACGTTAAGACCGTATAAAGTGGAGCCAGCCCCTGAGATTGGTCCTGGTAGATTTGAAACAGGCACTCAAAGCTTTGAAGCGCTATCTGGTGTTGTGGCCGCCATTGAATATTTGGCACAGCTCGGCGATCCAGTGCTTCCACTGCGTGAGCGATTGCAACAGAGCTTTCTGCAATACCAGTTACATGAGGCCACATTAAGTCGTTACTTCTTATCTCAAATGAAGCAACACAGTAAAATAAAGTTATTCGGCATTTCTGATGAGAGTCGTGTTGATAAAAGAACGCCAAC
>JAESQY010000141.1 GCA_016764915.1 Aliivibrio sp.
GATATATGTCGCAAGACCGTGAACCACTGCTGCTTGCCCACAACAATGGCCGACAATATGTAGATATCAACAGTGATTAAGAAAAAGAACATTGCCTTGCATTTAGCGAGGTGACCATATATGTCCCTTTAGGATGTTTTTAGCGGTTGTATGCCCGATTTGTAGATGTTACAAATAACCAACAGTAAAACAGGGAGTGGAAAACAGTGCGGTTTGTGGCGTTTGAATCAAAGGACTATTCATTATTAATCGATTGGATTGATAGTGAGGAATTTAACCTGTTATGGGGAGGCCCAATATACCAATGGCCTTTAACTTTAAAGCAGATTGATACACATTTGAGTAGGGAAGACGTATCCCCATTGATCTTAATCGAAGGTGGGCTGATTTTAGGCTACATTGAACTCTTGCGAGTGTCAGAAGATGAATATCGATTGTGCCGAGTGTTAGTGGTTGATCAAAACAGCCGAGGCAGAGGGATTGGTAAGCAGTTAGTACAACGTTCAGTTGATTATATCCGTGAGCACTTTACTGCAAAATCTGTCTCTTTAGCCGTGTTTGAGCATAATCAATCTGCTGTTGGTTGTTATCAATCATTAGGTTTCCAGACCGAAAAATTAGAGAACTATCAACCCGAGTTTACTGATGAGACGTGGGTTTTACTTCAGATGCGCTTGATGTTGTCATTAACTTAAATTGTCTACATTAACCATTTAACAATAGCGATGTAACCAGATGAAGCCAATAATAAACCTGAATGAAATTGATGATTTTGAAGTGAGTGATGATGGCCCGTTTCAAGAACGTTATGCGGGAGTGAGTGACAAAATAGGTGCGCAAAAACTCGGGTACAGCATCACGATAGTGCCACCGGGTAAGAAGGTGTGCCCTTTTCATAATCATCGCGTGAACGAGGAGATGTTTTTGATCCTGGAAGGGGAGGGAACGTTGCGTTTTGGCGAGCAAGAGTATCCTATCAAAGCACAAGATGTGATTGCATGCCCACCCGGTGGTAGAGAGGTGGCTCATCAAATTATTAATACCAGTGAACATGATCTAAAGTACTTCTGCTTAAGCACCAATGAGCCAGTGGATATCTGTGAATACCCCGATTCAAACAAAGTACTCTCCATGTCCGGCGAATCTGGCAATCGAACTTTTCGGCATATTAGCAAAATGGACGACGCAGTTGATTATTATACCGATGAGAAATAGCAGTTAGACAACTGCTATTTCGGTTTATAGTGGAATATTTGCAACTCCACTAAGCCCGATAAAACAAAGTGTGACTACTGCTAAAAGAAAAGTGAAAACATGGATCAGTGAAATGGGAGAACGTTTCATTTATAACCTACAGGAATTCAAGTGAGAGATATGCGGTAGAGGCTAAATCATTTGAATTACGACTAAGTTAAATTATTGTGTCAGTGATATGACACATAATGGTGGTGGGGATTGGCGAGTAAGAGTGTTATATCATTATAATGAGTGTAATTACATTCATTACTTGCAATTATTGAATATAATGACTTAATTTTAGGTCATTATTTAATCTTGTGGTTTTATTGTCTTATTACTATAATGATTTAATATAGAGTCATAATCTGTAATTAAAGTCAATAATGAGTGATATACGAGTCATTAAATATGATAACAAACTATTATGCCATGACAGACGAAAGCATTTCTAATGAGTTGGGAAAGCGAGTAGAACGTTTGAGGCTTGAGCACAGCAAACAATTGACCCAATCCGCTTTAGCGAAAGAGGCGGGCATTAGTCGATCTACTTATCAAAAAATCATAGAAGGGAAAGGAACGATAGTTAACCTCATTAGCCTATTACGTGTATTAGATGGATTGGATAATGTAGACTCTTTGCTACCCGAAAAACCATTAAGTCCGGTTCAACTACTGAAACTTAAAGGTAATGTCAGGAAGCGGGTGAGACCAAGCTCGGTGTATAAATTGCCGAGAAAAGATGAGGAGGATTTAGATTGGTAAATCAAAAGCACAATCTAGCCACGGTAAAAATATTTGATAAAGAGGTGGGGGTATTAGCCGAAGACCTCCAATCTAAGGTCGTTAGTTTCGAATATTTTGAACAGTGGATCTCCGAGGGATTTTCAATCTCAAAACAGCTGCCGCTTAATCGTGGTGTATTTAGCTTTCCTCGACTCTCTTACGAAACGTACAAAGGATTACCAGCAGCTTTTGCCGATACGCTCCCCGATGACTTTGGTAACGCCATTATTAATGCATGGTTAGCTCGATCTGGCCGCGAACCTCACTCTTTTAGTGCGCTTGAAAGGCTACTTTATACTGGCGTGAGAGGCATGGGAGCATTGGAGTACTCCCCTGCTCTTAAAGAGGTATCTAAATCGCATAGTACCGCCCTTGAAGTCGATAATCTGGTCAAAATGGCACAATCAGTACTTGATCAACGAAATCATATTGATGAACTGGTTCATAGTGAAGAAGAGACAAAACAGGCACTCGGTAACATTATACAAGTAGGAACATCTGCGGGGGGGGCAAGAGCAAAAGCCGTGATCGCTATTAATCATGATCGTACAGAAATACGCTCTGGACAAGTTGATTGCCCTGACGGCTTCGAGCACTACCTTATAAAGTTTGACGGTGTGGTTGAACGCTCTTCATTAAGCGAGTTGTTTGGTGATCCTAAAGGGTTTGGCTTGATGGAGTATGCTTATTATCTTATGGCTAAGGATGCGGGAATCAATATCTCACATTGTGAATTGCTGCATGAAAATGGACGTTCACACTTTATGACTAAACGCTTTGATAGACGAGGCAATCAGAAAGTTCATTATCAGTCACTATGTGCAATGGCGCATGCAGATTTTAAGAAGCCGGGTGGATACAGTTATGAAGAGCTGTTTTTGTTGCTTAGAGAGCTGAAGATGCCAAGAGCAGCAGCATTAGAAATTTTCAGAAGAATGGCGTTTAACGTTGTGGCTAGAAACCATGACGACCACACTAAAAACTGGGGGTTTGTGTTAAATGAACAGAGCGAGTGGGAGATATCACCAGCCTTTGATCTCGCTTACAGTTACAAACCTGGATCACCATGGGTAGATAGCCATCAGCTTTCCATTAATGGTAAGCGTGATAACTTTGTACGGTCAGATTTGTTAGCAACGGTTCCCAGTTCACTTCATAACAGTGCCAACAAAATAATTGACTCTGTTATTGAAGTGGTGCGCGAATGGCCACAATACGCGAATGAAGTTGGCGTTAACCCTAGCTTCATTCACGAGATTGTAAGCCACCATAGGTTAGGACTTTAAACGGCACATTAGAGTAATGCGATCTAAGTTTATTGATTTTTTATCACACTATCCGTCAAGCTGCTGCGAATAATCTAGAGACAGCGAACTCAATTATTGAGCTCTTAACGTGTGGCCTGTTTTAGGTACTAGAAGACAGATGTTGCAGGGAATAATGATGCATAAATCAAAGAAAATGCAGACGACGCTCTCGAAGAGGAGTAATGACTTAACTTTACGGTGTTAATGGAATAGTATCATATATAGTCAATTTTATGCTTTAATGAATTATATAGTAGGTTGTTTTTTAAAGTGTTTTTATAAATTTACACATAATTAAATTTATAATCTGATTAGCCATAATAGTTGGAAGTTAAAGAGGGTAATGAGTGATTAATGATAAAGCGCTGAATACGTCAAAACGTGTCGTTATTTTAACGAGTGTACTTATTTTGTTATTGTCGATCTGGCAAACGTTCTCAGCAAATAAAATTCACCAACGTTATCAAGCCTCTCTAATGGATGCTGTCACCGATCGTATCCTTTCTGATTATCAAGAATACTTTACTCAACTTCGTTTAGAGATAGACCTTTTCCAACAAAAACAATTCAATGCAATTGAAAGCTTACAGAAAAGTGGTGACAGTGCATCTGAAGAAAAATATATGGAAGTATTAACAAGTCTTCGTAGTGAAATAAAAAACACTCGGTTATTTGCGTTAATTGATGAAGAAGGTAAAGGTAGCTTAAAGCATATAACGGGAGATTTTTTACCTGCATGCGAAGAGGAGGTCTCTGCAATGGTAGCCTCTGGTAAGCAGGAACAGCTGTTTTTACATCGCAGTGGCACAAGTGTTCACTTTGATCTTCTACAACCATTATCAACTGCGAATGGTAAGAAAGAATATTTTTTTGTCGCGTTTAATCCAGATGTATTAAATAACTTACTTAATAAATATCAATTACCATACCAGCAGCTCTTTTTGATGCGTGCAGATCAGACTGGTGAAATAGAGCTAACAACGGAAGATAAAAATAGTGATTATGCATCGATGTTTATTGGAGATGCAGAATTGAGTGAATTTAGCTTTGTGAAAGCGATCCCAAATACTCGTTGGCAGTTAGCCATCAGATTAGACTCGCAATACAGCAGCTCTTTATATCAACAAGGATTATTAAAAGCGTTGATTATTTGGTTGGTATTAACCTCTATTATTTATGGTTTTTATCGCTTACAAAAAGTACGTGCTCATAGCCATTTTAAGGTTAAACAAGAGTTAATGTTTAAAGATACTCACGATACCTTAACTGGCTTGGTCAACCGATTGCATTTTGATAGTTTACTTAAAGTACAACTTCAGCAAAACCAAAAAAATGAAGCGGTGAGAAACGGTGTTGTTTTGCATATCGATATAGATAATTTTCAAATGATTAATAATAGTTTTGGTTATGCTATTGGAGATAATTACCTGTATAAAGCCTCGGCTGGCCTAAAGGACACCTTGCCTTCAGACGCGATTATTAGCCGTTTAGGCAGTGATGAATTTGCGATATTACTGCCTTCATTAGACTTTGCTCAAGCAAGTGATTTTGCAAATAAAATCAGATTATTTTTTCAAGAGATTAGTATCTCGGCACTCAATGAAGATGTTAGTTTAACGGCGAGTATTGGTGTTGTTATATTGGATAATAGCCAATTTGAAACCGAACAAGTTTTTTCGTCTCTAAGCCAAGCGGTAAGCCTAGCAAAAAAGAAAGGAAGGAATAGGGTACAAGTTTATCAGAGTAATGATGAGCAGCTCATTCATCATGCAAGAGAAATGCTGGTCATTCACGAGATTTCACAAGCGCTGAAAACCAATCGTTTAGTGCTGTACCGTCAACAAATAAAATCAATGAATAGTCATCTATCATCCCATTATGAAGTCCTAGTTCGAATGATATCCTCTGATGGTGAACTTATTGCGCCGAATAACTTTATTCCTGCAGCGGAAAAATATGGTGTTATCAGACAGATTGACCATTGGGTTATTGAGAATACCTTTAAAAAAATGCTAGAAAATAAAGCAGATACGACAACCTGTTATAGCATTAACTTATCAGGACTCACCTTGGCAGATCTCGATATTTATGATCAAGTTATTGCTTTATTTGAGCGTTATAAAATAGCACCACAACGTATTTGCTTCGAAGTAACGGAAACATCAGCAATCACCCACTTAGAATCAGCACTGCACTTTATGGAGAGTATGATCACTTTTGGTTGTAGCTTTTCACTGGATGATTTTGGTAGTGGTTTATCGTCTTTTAGTTATTTACAGAAGTTGCCGGTAGCAACCATTAAAATTGATGGTTCCTTTGTGCGAGATATGCACTGTAATGAAGTGAATCGTATTTTTGTTGAAAACATTAAAAGAACAGCAGCAGCGATGAATAAAAAAACGGTGGCAGAATTTGTTGAAAATGCTGAGATAGAGCAATTGTTAGTGGAAATAGGTATTGATTACGGTCAAGGTTATCATATCCACAAACCTGAGCCTTGGGTGACTGTTCCAGTAGTACAGTAGTATCTTAAGGGTTGCTGACATTACTTAAGGTTAATAAGTCACAGCCCATAATAGCTTCAAGGTTTTCGGTTATTTTTTCCGCAGGCCAATCCCACCACGATATACGAAGTAACTCGTTAATAACTGATTTCTCAAAACGAGTTTTAATATGCACAGCGGGATTTCCACCATAGATGCTGTAGGCGGGGATATCTTTAGTGACAACAGATTTACTCGCAATAATGGCTCCATCACCAATTTTAACGCCAGGCATAATTGTGGCGTCATAACCTATCCAAACGTCATTACCAATTTCAGTATTGCCTTTAAAAGGTAACTCACCCTCCTTGGGCGCACTTTTCTCCCAACCATTACCAAATATGTAAAATGGATACGATGAAAACCCTGAAGCTTTATGGTTTGCGCCATTCATTATAAATTTCACATCTTTTGCAATGGCACAGAATTTACCAATAATTAATTTGTCACCAATAAATGGGAAGTGGTAAAGCACATTGTTTTCAAAATTTTCTGGGCCATCGGGATCGTCGTAATAGGTGTAATCACCAACAATAATATGCTCATTGTTGATGAAGTTTTTCAAATAACCAACCTGAGGAAATCCGACCATTGGCTCTTTATTATTAGGGTTTGGTCCAAACAAAACGAACTCCTTATGTTGAGATATTTTTTATTTTTGAAAGCCTACTACTTTCTTCGCTTTAAGGCCAACTTTGTGCCAATCTGTTTGCTCTGAACAGAATATGTGAGCGTTAATAATGCGATTTGTCTAGAATCTTCGAAACGAAATTAAGGCTAATACATGCCAGTAATCAAGCTAGATACTCAAGGGAAAACTATGAGCAGCAAACAATATGTACCACCAAAAGTTTGGAAAAATGAAGCGAGTAGTGGAAATCAATGGGCGAATATTAACAGCCCTGACTCTGGAGCAAGATTTGAGCGAGAGTTGCCAGTAGGTGAACACTCGCTCCAGCTATACTCACTTGGCACGCCTAACGGACAGAAAGTGACGATTATGCTTGAGGAGCTACTCGTTCTTGGCATTAAAGATGCTGAGTACGATGCATTTCTTATTAATATTGGCGAAGCTGAACAGTTTTCTTCTGGATTTGTTGGCGTTAATCCTAATTCAAAAATTCCAGCCTTAGTTGATAAATCAGGCGATGAAGATCTTAACGTTTTTGAATCGGCTTCAATACTGGTTCACCTTGCAGAGAAGTTTGAACAATTCCTACCTAAAAGCGGTTCTGCGCGTACCCAGGTATTTAATTGGTTGTTTTGGGCGCAAGGCTCTGCGCCATTCTTAGGAGGTGGCTTTGGTCATTTCTATGCTTATGCTGATGAAAAGCAGGAATATCCAATAAATCGTTTTGCAATGGAAGTAAAACGTCAGCTAGACGTGTTGGATAAGCAGTTGGCTACAAACCGTTTTGTCGCGGGTGAAGAGTACACAATAGCTGATATGGCGATATGGCCGTGGTACGGAAGCTTAGTCTTAGGTAGAGCGTATGATGCTGCAGAGTTCTTACAGGTAGAGTCATATACTCATGTTGTGCGCTGGGCGAAAGAGATTGATGCTCGCGAAGCCGTTCAACGAGGTCGCATCGTTAATCGTTCATTCGGAGAAGAGTGGGAGCAAGTGTTGGAACGCCATTCAGCGGAAGATATAGATAATATTTTGAAATTAAAAAAATAAAACTTATTCACATAAAAATGAAAGCGTTTAATGCCTTCCCTAATAGCAATTAAAGTCAGATTGGTAATAAGTTTGATAGCTAAGGGGAAGGCTAGAATGGAGTTTGGCCTCAATAAAGTTTGTTTTTTGCATCACTCCAGCGCTTTCGTATTGAGTGCATTACGATGAGAAAAGGGATCTGTAGGAAGGGCTCAAATCGCAAGGTTAATGAGTCTGAGCTGCTATGGGAGATAATGTAGTAGAGACACAAACCAAGGCCGAGGTATCCGTTGACTAGGCCAGTATTGACCGCCCAGCTTTTGCCTTTTAATAGCCCATAAGTACAAAAAGCAAAATAAGAACCGAATACAATAATCGCGATTAAGTTCGGAGTGAGCTCTAGAGAAGTTAACTTAAAGCCTAAAAAATCGATGTTGGTTTGACCGCTCATGGTGAAGTTTGCGATTAAAAAAGAGATGATCGCGACCGGAGCCAGGCCCACAAATAACCAACCAAATACTTTAATCCAAAGTGGTACTAGTGATTGTCTGTATTTTTCGATGAGCATAAGGTTCCTCGTATAAATAAAGCAATAATATTCATTTACTTAACCACTTTTATTGAATTTTTGCCGTGATGGACGTCTGTTTCAAGCAAAATAGGGTTCTGATCTGTCTCGGTTGATGAATTTTTAGTCATATCACTCACTGTTTTTATCCATTTAATTATCTCCCAACACTCATACAGGCTGCGTTGCGGTAACAGATTTGCTATAATTTTTGCTTCTTTCGCTAATAGTTTTCTCCTATGTCTAAAAACAGCTCGAAATTGCATCCAAGAAACCGACATCACGGCCAATACGACTTTGATAAGCTTACTCAAGCTTGCCCTGAACTCTCTGATTTTGTCGTGATTAATGACTACGGTAATCAGTCGATTAACTTTTCTGATCCTAAAGCGGTTAAAACCCTGAATAGAGCGTTATTAGCACACTTTTATCAAGTGCCACACTGGGATCTACCTGAGGGCTATCTTTGTCCACCGATCCCAGGGCGTGCCGATTATATTCACAACATCGCCGATCTGTTGGCCTCTTCGTGTGATGAATCAATTCCAACCGGCAAAGGGGTAAGAGGGCTTGATATTGGGATTGGCGCTAACTGTGTTTACCCAATTATTGGTCATCGTGATTATGGTTGGAGTTTTGTGGGTTCAGATATAGATCCGGTCGCGATTAAAATGGCCAGCTTTATCGCTAATAATAATCCATCGCTGAAAAAAGCGATTGATTGTAAATTGCAAAAAAAGCCTGAACACTTCTTTAAACACATTATTGGTAAAAGAGATTTTTACGACTTCACCATGTGTAACCCGCCGTTTCATAAATCTGAAGAAGAGGCCAATGCAGGCTCTCAACGAAAACTGGATAACCTTGCGGATAACAGAAGCAAACGCGGCAGCAAAAATGCAGCTATGATGCAAAAGGGCAATAAACCGTCGTTAAACTTTGGCGGCCAACAAGCAGAATTATGGTGTGAAGGTGGTGAGATAAAATTCATCAGCGACATGGCTCAGGAGAGTGTGAACTACGCGAGCCAGTGTTTATGGTTTACCACACTTATCTCGAAAAAAGAGAACGTCAGCAGCTTTAAAACCTTACTGCACAAATTGGGTGCGATCACCATAAAAACGTATGAGATGGCGCAAGGTCAAAAAATCAGTCGCTTTGTTGCTTGGACATTTTTAGATGAAGAACAGCAACAGCAATGGTATCAAGAGTAGGCAAATGCATAACGCATCTCTAACGGTAGTATGGAGTGATAAATGAAAAAGCGAGTAAGGTCAGATCGCATTGAGCTGTTTGCAGCCATTGTTGTGATTGGGATTCTTTGTGTTATCGCTATTCCACGTTTTTTGTTGGTTCATAATGATGCCCTTAGCAGCTCAGTGCAGTTGCTAAACGCCAACCTTAAAGCCAGTGTGGATCAGGTTTACGCTAAAGCAGTGATTCATGGTTTAGAAAAAAGCACCAGCATATCAGGCCGTGAGCCTATTATGTTAGAGGGTATAGAGATCACTTATGGTACGCCAATAACAGGTGCTGCTGGTATCGGAAAAATGCCAATCACTGCGGATAGTTTTCAACTTAACACGTTTGAAAATTTCAGTTATTTCACTTTTAAAGCCTCAAATAACGGTGAAGAAGGAGGCGTGCCGAGCCGATGTTTTGTGAAATATCAACCAAGACAGAGTGCCAATGTATCACGCAGTTATAGCCTCTCCTACAATGATGACTGCAGTGAGTAACTCATTATAAATAGGAAATAATCGAGTTTATTAAGGACAAGGATATGTCGTTAAAAATGAAAAGGATGTTGGGTCTAATTATGGTGGTGTTATGCGTGATCGTTGGCATGTTCACCACCCGATTTGTCACCCGAACTCTGCTGCTTGAACAGGCTCATGAGCAGGGGGCAAATCGACTGCTCACTTACGTAGGCGATATTCGCCAAACCTTATCCCGCTTTCACCACCTTCCCTACCTGATCGCTGAACATCAATTCAGTGTGCGCCTTATTAAAGGCGATCTAAGCATTAAAAAAGAGGTAGATGAATATCTCACCCAACTCGACAAAGCGGCCAACACCAAAGGGTGGTTTCTACTCGATTTACAGGGAAAGCTTCAAGCATCAAGTAGAGACAAGTTGGAGTGGGACCCTACCGATGGAGAGGCCATTGCTCAGTTAGTCTCCAATACAGATGGCGAGATCGTCACCTTCAACTATTTAGCGGAAACAGAGGCGAGATATTATCTAGCCGCTCCTATCTACACCGAGTCGAAATTGATTGGTATTGCGGTGGCGAGGGTGGATTTGGATAAACTTGCAGACTCATGGCTCGCCTCGAACGAGCGAGTATTGATAAGCGATGACAGTAATAAATTCTTTCTCTCTAGCAGCAAGACATTGCCTCCCTCATTATTGAATCAATCTGAGTCAGTCAAATTATCACCGCTGAGCCTTTACGATGGCACTCAGACTCAAACGCTCAGTGCCGATAAACAGACCTTTTTAGTACAGATAGTGCAGTTTGATGATCTGAAATGGCACATTTACTATTTAACGCCTCTTAAACGTGTTGACCAGATGGTTAATTGGGTTGGATTCGCCAGTGTGATCGTCTTAGCGTTGCTGTTTGTGATGGTTCTTTTTATGTATGAACGTCACCAAAAATTGAAATCAAAGCAGCAGATTCAAACTCTGATTGCTGAGTCTGAAGATAGATTAAGAGGGGTGTTCAGTAAAACCAATGTCGGCCTGTTACTGCTTAGTCAAACAGGGAAAATTAGTTATATCAATCCGACGGGACTACGCTACTTTTCGTTGTCAGAAACGTTAGCCAATGACATTTATGCGTGGCAGTTATTTGAAACGTTTAGTGGGAATAGCTCGGTGATGACACTGTTAAAAGAGCTGCCAAAACATCGCGACATTATTGATATTACCGACGTCGAAGCGATGGCAATACGCAGTGATGGTACTCATTTCCCGGTGCTGTTCTCGATGACACCGCAACCCAATCAAAGTGACAGCGGTTTTTTAGTGACCATTTTAGACATCAGTAAAAGGAAAAAGGCGGAAAATGCCTTAAAAACAGTGAATAGTGAACTGGAGCAGCGAGTATTGGATCGCACTTCAGCCCTACAAGCTGTGCAAGATGAGTTAGTACAAAACAGTAAAATGACCGCTCTAGGAAAGATGTCGAGTGTGATTACACATGAATTGAATCAGCCGCTTACGGGTATCAAAACCTTACTCTCTAGCAGTGAGTTATTGATTGAGCGAAACAAAACAGATTTGCTGCTCTCTAACATGAGCTTGGTGAATCGTTTGGTTGATAGAATGGCGGGCATGACCAGTCAGCTTAAAGTGTTTGCTTATAATCAACCAGAGACATTAGTCGCGGTATCCATTGCTGATGCTCTGCAAGAGACGCTGCGTATCCATCAACAACCGTTAGAAAATGTGGATGTTCGAGTAAGGATGCCCAGTAACTTACCTTTGATTCAAGGTAACAATCGGCGCTTATCACAAGTGTTGGGTAACTTGATTGTTAATGCGGTGGATGCTCTGTCTAGCGTGACAGAACCTTGCTTAATTATCTCTGCTGTCCAGCAATCCAATAGTGAGGTGAAACTTGAGATCATTGATAATGGTTGTGGGGTAGACAGTGATACCTTGCCGCATCTATTTGAACCTTTCTACACTAAAAAGCAGTCGGGTGATGGTTTAGGATTAGGGTTATCTATCACTTTGAATAATGTCAAAGAGATGAGGGGAACGATTACAGGAAGAAATAATCATACCGGTAGCGGCATGACATTCTCCCTGGTTTTTTTAGTTGCTTAAGGTCAATTAACTATTGAGCGCTGGCTGATAAATTATTGACAGTCACTTCGTTTTTTCTGCTGTAGACAAACAATGTTAAGAAGATAACCAAGCCAATAATGCGTACTACCAATGGCAGATCAGGCCATAACAGTAAAAGGGATGAAACCAGAGACACAGCACGCAAACCTAGGTTAAGTGCACTCTCTAAGTAACCTTCCATGGCGGCAATCAACGCATAGGTACCAAATACAGCGAAGAAACCTATGGTAAGCACTGTGGTTATATCCCAGCTGATCAAAGAGGTATACGCCATGAGCACCGGCACCAAGTAGAGCCCTTTTGCAATTTTCCATGCGGTTAATCCCGTTCTCATAGGTGGTGTTTTTGCAATGGTTGCGGCGGCAAAAGCGGTTAAACAGACAGGAGGTGTTACGTTACTGTCTTGCGATAACCAGAAGATGATAAGGTGCGCAGCTAACAGTGCAAGCCCAACTTGCTCTAGACCGATTCCCTGTTCAAGTAGCGTACTCATGAAGTCACTCGGTACCAACGTTAACAGATGTTGCGCGTCGACAAGGGCCATAGGAGCAGTAAGCGCTTCCATTTTGTCTGGGGCGGCGAGCATAAAGATGGCTCTGGCTTGTTCGGGTAACTCGCCATTGACGATCAATTGTAACAGCTGCTCTTCAGCGATTAACTGATACAAAGCAGGCGCTGATAACGTGCCAAGCACAATGTAGGCTGCGGTAACAGGTAGGCCCATACCAAGAATCAGTGACGCTAAAGCGATCAGCAAGATCATCATCCATAAGCTGCCATTTGACCATTCACTGATCATCAGAGAAAAAGTGTTACCAATACCGGTGGTGCCGATAACATTAACAATCAAACCAATGCCAGTTAGCAGCAGTGCGGTGGTGGCCATGTTTCTCGCCCCTTGTGCCATTGCTTCAAAGATGGCTTTTGGTCCCATTTTATTAGGGGATAACCAAGAGGCAACTACCACGGAGATAATCGCAATGCCTGCAGCGTAAGTTGGGGTGAATCCGGAGACTAACAAACTGACCAACACCACCAAAGGGATCAGATAGTGCCAACCAGAAATTAAGGTTTTAAACACGGGCACCGTCGCAATTTTTATCAGGTGAACATTGCTTCTCATCGCCTCGATACGAACAAAGAAGGCCACAGAGAGGAAGTAGATAACGGCAGGAACAATCGAGACCGCAATGATATCTACATAAGGGATTTGAGTGTAAGAGGCCATGATAAATGCCCCTGCGCCCATCACTGGAGGCATTAACTGACCTCCCGTCGAGGCGGCAGCTTCAACCCCTGCAGCGAAACGTGCAGGAAAGCCCGCTTTTTGCATCAAAGGAATGGTGATAACCCCTGTTGATACCGTGTTTGCCACACTGGACCCTGATACGGAACCCATTAAGCCAGAGCCAAGCACGGCAACAAATCCTGGCCCACCAGTAATTTTCCCAGCCGCAGCTCGTGATACGTCAATGATGTAATCCCCCGCGCCAGATCGAACTAAAAAGGCACCAAATAGGATAAACATGAAGACATAACTCCAGCTTATGCGCGAAATGGGACCAAACATCCCTTCAGAGCTGTAGAAACTTCGATAAAGCAGTGTTTCGGCGCTTAACCCGGGGAAATGGAACATGCCACTGACCCAGCTGCCCCAAAGCACCACATAACTTAATGAGATAATGATAAGTACAGGAATGAACCAACCTGTTGTACGACGAATAAGCTCAAGTACCACCAAGATAGCCAAAATAGAGAAAATCCAATCACTGGTAATAAACGTCACGCCTCGTTCATACAGGGCATCTTCAGCTTGGGTAATATAGATTAGGCAGGCGACAGCAACTACAGCCAGTAAAATATCAAACGCGAGTGCCCATTTGCTATTTTTCAATGAGCGATGAGCCGGATACCATAGTGCGCAGATAACGGAGAAACCAGCAAAGTGGGTAGCAGAGACCCAGAGCTCAGGCAGTGTGGCAAAAGTATTAAACCAAATATGCAAACAGGCAAGAATCACCCCGGTCACTGATATGATACTGGTTAACCATGGATAGTGGGTTCGTTGTGGCAATTCAAATTGTTGTAAATCTAATTCAGACGGTTCAGGTCGGTCTGCAGTAGAGCGGGTATCGGCCATGGTAACTCCTGAGTAAACGACGTAAAAGCAACGCTTAATAACTCATTAAGTAGTGTGTAGTTAAGTGAAAATTAATCGTGTAAGGTTTGAACAGAAGTGCTGCCACTGGGAGGATTGTAGGCAACACTCTGTTCAATATTATTATTTTACAAGCAGGTGAGCAGGGATGTTGACACCCATCTCTTTGTAGTACTTCGCAGCACCTGGGTGAAGTGGTACTGGCAAACCTGCAATGGCGTTTTCAATGGCCATGGTTTTGGTTGCTTTATGAATACCATTCAAGAAAGGCAGGTTTTCATACACGGTCTTAGTAAGCATATAAACATCTTGCTCACTGATGTCATCGCGTACGGCTAAGAAGTTTGGTTGTGCAATGGTGGTGATCGGCTTAGTTTGGCCTGGGTAGGTGTTTGCAGGGATCTCGTACTTAGTCCAAAGATCATAACCATTATTGGCCTGTTTTATCTGCTCATCAGTGAAGTTTAATACCGTAATTTTGTCACCAAGGGCAGCGTAAGCACGAGTTACGGCACTGACAGGAACGCCAGCAGGGGTATTCATGCCATCGATAGCACCATTTTGTAGCGCATCAGCACTGGCACCATAACCTAAGTATGCAAGATTAAAGTCATCCGGTTTCACGCCCAAACCAGACATGATTTGACGACCAGAACCTTCTGTTCCTGAGTTCTTCTTACCGATTGAGAATTTTTTAGAGTTCAAATTGTTAAGATCGGATACTGTGCCCGATTTTGCTAACTCAGAGCGAACCACAAAGTGCTCAACATTTTGCCAAAGCATGGTCACAGATCGCAGATGCTTTTGCGGACCAGAGTTTTTTACTTTACCTTCGCCATTCCATGCCCAAGCACCGTATAAACCTTGTAAAATAGCAAACTGCACTTCGTTTTCTCTTAACAGTTTGACGTTCTCACCCGATCCCGCAGAGCTGATTGCTGAGAGAGAGAAGTGATGTTTAGGCTCCAATTTTATTTTACTTAATGTGGCTAGAGCGACCCCAACCGGATAGTAAGTCCCTCCAGTGGATGCAGTAGCTAGAATATAACTGGTTTTTTCTGCTGCAGTCACTTGTGAACCAAAAGAAGCCACGATGGCTGTTGCTAATGCTAATGATTTAACTATGGTGCGATTAAACATCTCATTCTCCTTGTTGATAGCAAATTTGTACATTCATCAGGAGTATTGCAATGCTAATGCCATAAATTAACATATTGTTACTTATGGTTTTTTTGACGTTTATTAAGTGGAATGAGAAAAAAATGGCCTATTTGTTGATTTTTTGATAAGCAAAAAACGGCCGATTAGTTGTATTAATTATGTTTTTTATAAGTAAATGAATTGTTAAATTTAGTTTAGTGTGATCACTATCAATATTTTTATTGTTGAATCACGCTAAAAATAGCCAATAGGCAAAAAATGGCTCATCACAGTTTTACGTAATCAGAGCGGTTAATACCATATCTGACCATTTTTTGATTTAAGGTTCGTCGTGGCAGATCGAGCTCTTTCATCACATCGATAATACTGCCATTAAATCGTTGCAATGCTTCTGTAATCACTTTCCGTTCAAAATTTTGCACTTGGGTAGCGAGCGAAAGCTGAGTGTGGCTCACATCAGAGGTGGTGGATGGTTTGGTGGCGAGTATTTCACCGACGGTGAGCTCATTATCCAGTGCATATCGAACGGCAATATTTTTAAGTTCACGGACGTTACCCGGCCAAGAGTAAGACTGTAAAATTTGCTGATCGCTAGGGCTCACCGTTCGACATTCTCTGGCGGTCTTTTGCAGATAGTAATCAAACAGTAACAGGATGTCTTCTTGGCGTTCGCGCAGCGGAGGCAGATAGAGCTGTGCAATGTTGAGTCGATAAAAGAGATCTTGGCGAAAGCTAGGATGGTTGAGTAGATTCTCTTTCGCTGCCGCTATTACGGTGAGATCAATGGGGATCTGTTGATTTCCACCTAACCGCTCAACGCTATTTTCTTGTAGTGAACGCAGTACTTTGACTTGCATATTGATCGGCATACTCTCTATTTCATCGAGAAACAGCGTGCCTTTATCAGAATATTCCAGCTTACCTATACGGCGCTTATTCGCACCGGTAAATGCGCCCGACTCATGACCAAAAAGTTCACTTTCGAACAGCTGTTCAGGGATGGCGGCACAGTTAATGGGCACATACTCCCCTGATGAACGTTGACTAAATTTATGCAGACAGGTTGCAACCAGATCTTTACCACAACCCGTCTCACCATAAATAATGACATTAGTATCGATTGCTGCAATTTTTAATATCTGCTCTCTTAAAGTATTCATCGCTTGGCTACGACCAATGATGATTTTTTCGAGGCCACTGACCTGTTGCAGGTAGTCGCTGCGATCTTTAAAGTCTCCTTGAAGTGTTAAGGCGTCATGAGCGCGAGAAACACTCACTAATAAACGATCGGGGTCGAAGGGTTTCTCAAAAAAATCGAATGCACCATCTTGTAGCGCTTGGACGGCCATATCGATGTCACCATGACCCGTGATTAATATGATCGGAATGTGTGGGAATTTGGCCAGCAACTTAGGCATTAGCTTCAGTCCATCGATGTCCGGTAGACGAATGTCACTGATGATAATGCCTTGAAAACTGGGTGATAAGGTCTCTAAAGCACTGTAGCCATCAGCAAAAGCGGTGACATCATAATCGGCAAGTTGCAGCCATTGAGTCGTTGCGGTACGGACAATTTCATCGTCTTCAATCAGTGCAACTTCTTTGCGATTTCCCTGTGGCATAACTCATCCCTGCTGTGTTCAATGTCATTAACTTATACAGTTAGACATAAAATTGCACTCTTCACTTGAAAATGGTGTGGGTTAAATGTCATTATTCAGCCATAAAACGAGTTGTAATCGCAATAATCGCTACATTTACTTCGGAGCAAACATGGCCAAGTTAAGCCTACAAGAGCAGCTATTAAAAGCGGGTCTTGTGAATCAAAAGAAATTAAATAAAACGGCAAAATCATCTAAAAAATCTCGAACTCAAGCCAAAGAAGCAAAAGCGGCGGTTGAAGCCAATAAAACGGCGCAACTTGAGCGAGACAAAGAGTTGAATCGTCAACGTGATAATGATGCTGCTCAAAAAGCGGTGGCTTTTCAAATTAAACAGCTTATTGAGATGAACTTGATTGACCGTAAAGAGGGGGATATTGGGTATAATTTTACTGATGAAACTACGGTTAAGAAGATATATGTAGATAAAATGACTCAAGCGCAACTCGTTGCTGGTTTATTAGCGATAGTTCGTTTCGGCGAAGGTTATGAAGTGATTCCTGCCGTCGTAGCAGATAAAATTGCCCAACGTGATGAGAGCATCATTGTTTTGAATAATGAAACGGTGATAACTGAAGTGGACGAAGATGATCCGTACGCTGATTTCCAAATTCCAGATGACTTGATGTGGTAATTTAATACAAGATTAAAAGAAAAGCCCCAGAGTTTACCTAAACTAGGTTTGCTCTGGGGCTTTTTTGTGGTTATTAATGAGTGTTATACGATGAACTTATTCAAAATTTCATCTTGTTGCTGCACTCTTGATACCTGTGTTTTCATCTCGGTAGCAGAATCAAGTGCGCGACTGGATACCTGCTCAGAGAGATCTCGAATATTAAAGGTGTTGGTGTTGATCTCTTCTGCAACTTGACTCTGCTCCTCAGCGGCAGAGGCTATCTGTAGATTCATGTCATTGATGGCGATGATGGCATCACGGATTTTGTTGAGAGAGGAGTCGGCCTCAATCGCTTTTTCAACTGTTTCCGCCGCAAGTGACTTGGATTGATTCATCACGCTGGCTGCTTGCGAAGCGCCTGTTTGTAGCTGCTCGATCATGTTACGGATTTGGGTGGTAGACTCTTGAGTACGCTGAGCCAAGGTTCTGACTTCATCAGCAACAACCGCAAAACCACGGCCAGATTCACCCGCACGCGCCGCTTCTATTGCTGCGTTAAGTGCTAATAGGTTAGTTTGGTCTGCAATTCCAGTGATCACCGATAAAATGGATTCAATGTTATCGGTGGCATGAGCAAGTTCTTGCACAACTTCAACCGCCTGATCAATTTGACCGGAGAGTGAGTTGATAACATTGGTGGTTTGTGCCGCGACTTCAACCCCTTGTGCTGCTGCGGCATCCGCTTCTTGAGCCGCTGTTGCCGCACCTTGAGCGTTACCAGCTACATCGGCTGATGTGGTTGCCATCTCATTCATGGCGGTAGCCAGCTGCTCGACTTCTGCTAATTGGGTGGAGATATCTGTGGCCGACAATTCGGTGTCATGCGCGGTTTTTTCCGTACTCACCCGTATATCAACACTTATCTCTTTGGTCTCTTTGATTAACGTTTGCAGTTTAGCGGTAAATAGATTGAAGTTAGTTGCCAGTATAGAAAACTCCTCGTCCGTATTGGTATCTAAGCGGCGAGTGAGATCCCCTTGTCCAGAAGCTGCATCTAACATGGCGTCGTTGAGTACGGTTAATGGTTTCATTAATGTTTTCAAAATGAACATCAGTAAAAATAACGAGGCAAGAACAGCCAACGAAGTGAAAATGATTGAAGCATTTCGAAGATCTGTAATTGACTGGTAGGCGATATCATGGTCAATCACCACGCCGACATACCAATCTTGAGTATTGGTCTGCTTAAAGGTCAATAAGGTATCTTTACCATTCAGTGTTACCAATTTTGTGACAGATTCAATTTTATTGTTTCCTAAAAACTCACTCATATTTTTGCCCAACAGCTCTTTTTGCGGGTGAGTAATAACAGTGCCCTTTGAGTCGACTAAAAAAGCGTAACCGGCATCAAACAGAGAGACCTGTTTCATTTTCTCTCCTAGACTGGCCAAGCTGACATCAAAAAACATCGCTCCAAAAAAAGTGCCGTTGTCAAAAAGAGGGGAGGCGACAGAAATTAAGATCTCGTTGGTCATTGAGTCTGCGTAGGGCGCCGTTACCACGGTTTTTCCTGCGGCTTTTGCATCTATGTACCAAGGTCTGACTCTTGGGTCCCATGACGAACCAGGGTCCCACGTTGCGTCATTACTAAAGTTTGAACCATCGGAATCTAAACCGATGCCAACCAGTATGTAAGCCTCTTTAATATTGGATTTGTTGATGATGTTACTAGCATTTTCCTGTGAAAAGTCATCAGAGACCAATTTACTGACATAATCGGCCATGTGCGATTTCTCTTTAATTTGCACATCAATGGTACTTTGTAAGCCGTAAATAATTTCATCGGTACTTTTTTGCACTATATTCTCAATATGCGCTGATACTTGCATTGACTGCCAAACCGACATGATAGTCATTGCAGCAAAAACTATTATGGTTGAGCTCACAACGACCTTGTGATTAAACTTCATGGAACACCTCTTGTGTAGTTGCCTGAAAGTAAATCGTTTACTTTAGTGTAGTACGAAATATTTTATTATTGTTGAACTTATCAATTCGGCATATGCAACATAATCTTTAACGTTTTATAGATAATTAATAACATTTATCACAAGAATAATTCTCTTATCTGTTATTGATGTGTCACATTCCACCCTTTTTTATTTCTTCAGCTCGCATTTTGAATGTTCGACTGTGTATTTAATGATTGAACGGCTTCCCAAAACATAATTACCGCTTATATTTAACACGTGATTAACATTGAGTGCGATATTGCATTCATTGAACGAAATGCCCTACATCAATACTAAAAAAAGGATGTTTAGAAATGAATAAGTTAAAAACAACGCTGACGGGATTAGCGCTAGTAATTGGTATGACATCAGCGTCAGCATTTGCAGCGCCAATTGAAATTAAATTTTCACACGTCGTTGCTGAAAATACGCCTAAAGGTCAAATGGCGATTAAATTTAAACAGTTGGTGGATGAGCGTTTAAAAGGCAAAGTAGAAGTCAATGTTTACCCAAATGCACAGCTATTTGGTGATAACAAAGTACTGGAAGCGATGTTGTTAGGTGATGTTGAAATTGCAGCTCCCTCTTTATCTAAGTTTAACAAGTACACTAAACAGTTACAGGTGTTTGATCTACCCTTCCTCTTCAAAGACATGGCAGCGGTTGACCGTTTTCAACAAGGACCAGCAGGACAAGGTTTGTTGAATGCTTTAGATAAAAAAGGATTAGTGGGACTGGGTTACTTACATAACGGCATGAAACAATTATCAGCAAGTAATCCAATCAAAACTCCTGCCGATATTAAAGGTAAGAAATTCCGCATTATGTCATCTGATGCATTGGCTGCACAGTTTGAAGCGGTAGGTGCTGTCCCTCTTAAAAAACCATTTTCTGAAGTATTTACCCTATTGCAAACTCGCGCAATTGATGGTCAAGAAAATACTTGGTCAAACATCTACTCGAAAAAATTCTTCGAAGTTCAGCCGTACATCACCGAGTCTAACCACGGCGTATTGGATTACTTCGTTGTTACCTCTAAAGAGTTCTGGATGGGGTTAGATGATGATCTTCGTCCACAAGTGAAAAAAGCCCTTGATGAGGCGATTGCTTATGGTAATCAAATCGCGGCAGACAAAGCTAATATTGATAGGCAAGCAATTGTTAACTCTAAGCGTTCTAAAGTTCTTAGTTTAACAGACGCTGAACGTGCACTTTGGGTAGAAGCAATGAAGCCAGTATGGAGCCAGTTCGAAGATGAAATCGGTAAGGATCTTATCCAAGCTGCTGTTAAATCAAACATGTAATTCTTTGTGCATATTGTAGTTATCACAATTTGCTCTATGTCGTAGCGCAGTATAAATAGGCACTATATTACGTTTTAGAGCAGATTGATTAAGGGGAAATCATGTCGAATCGTTTAGTAAAAATCTTGCATCGATTTGAAGAAAACACAATCAGTCTGTTACTGGTATCGATTACATTGCTTGTTTTCATTGAAGTCATTTTGCGATTTGTTTTCAATACAGGTCTACTTTGGGCACAAGAGGTCACGTTGTACTTATCTGCGTGGATGGTTCTAATGGGCGCGTCATGGGGAGTGAGAGAGGGAACACACATTGGCGTTGATGCCATGGTAAAGCTACTCCCTAAGAAAGGTCAACGCATTGTTACGTTATGCTCCATTGCACTGTGTTTGGTTTATTGTGGTCTGTTTTTATATGGAAGTTGGGTGTACTTAAGCAAAATGAAGATGATTGCCATCGAGATGGACGATCTTCCGATTGAAAAATGGATAGCAATGAGCTGCTTGATATTTGGTTTTGCTTTAACTGGACTTCGACTGTTAGTGATCGGCTTTCAAGTTATGAAAGGAACACGCATTGGGTTTGGTTTTGCTGATGAAGCAAAAGACAGTATGCATTTAGCGGATCAAGTTAAAGCGGAAGATTTAGATATCACCAAGGATGAGGACCGCAAATAATGACGACTCTATTACTGTTTTCACTGCTGTTTATATGTATGTTTATGGGAATGCCAATTGCCATTGCACTCGGCCTTTCTAGTATCGCCACTATTTTAGTGTTTTCAAATGACTCTTTAGCATCTATTGCACTGAAAATGTTTGAAGCCACCAGTGAGCATTACACACTCTTAGCTATCCCATTTTTTATCTTATCTTCTGCTTTTCTTTCAACTGGCGGTGTAGCAAAAAGATTGATTAATTTTGCGATTGACTCTGTTGGTCATATTCGCGGTGGCTTAGCAATGGCATCCGTATTAGCGTGTATGCTGTTTGCGGCTATTTCAGGTTCGTCTCCAGCCACTGTTGCCGCTATTGGGTCTATTGTTATCGTTGGTATGGTAAAAGCAGGTTATCCGAAAGCATTTGCAGCAGGTGTTATCGCCAATGCAGGAACTCTGGGTATTTTGATCCCGCCTTCCATTGTTATGTTGGTATACGCTGCGGCAACTGAAGTGTCCGCGTCTCGCATGTTTATGGCTGGTGTTATCCCCGGTCTTATGATGGGTGGCATTTTAATGATTGCTATCTATATCGTTGCGCGCATCAAAGGTTTGCCATCACAACCATTCCCAGGCTTTAAACCACTGCTGATTTCTGGCAGTAAAGCGATGGGAGGTTTGATGCTGGTATTCATCGTATTGGGTTCAATCTACGGCGGTGTTGCAAGTCCAACGGAAGCGGCATCAGTGGCTGCGGTTTATGCGTGGTTAGTCAGTGTATGGGGCTATCGTGATATTGGACCTCTGAAAGGAGCGGCTTGGAGAAAAGACGGGGAATCAGCACCAGTATCTGTGATTCGCAACTTACTGTTACTGCCAATGGTGATGCTTAAATCAGTCAATAATGACGAAGTTCGTCACGTAGTTAAAGATGCAGCTAAAGTCAGCATAATGCTGTTGTTTATTATTGCTAATGCGATGTTGTTTGCCCACGTATTAACGTCAGAGCGAATTCCACATGCGATTGCTGAAACCATTATTCAGTGGGGATTGCCAGCTTGGGGCTTCTTGATTGTCGTGAACATATTGTTGCTAATTGCGGGCAATTTCATGGAACCGTCAGCGATACTGCTTATCATGGCTCCAATCCTGTTTCCTATTGCGACCCAGTTAGGTATAGACCCCATTCACCTTGGCATCATTATGGTGGTGAATATGGAAATTGGTATGCTAACACCGCCAGTAGGTTTGAACCTATTTGTTACCGCGGGTATTACGGGTGAAAGTTTGGGTTGGGCGATTAAAGCGGCTCTACCGTGGTTAAGCTTGTTACTGTTCTTCTTAATCCTGATCACTTATGTGCCGCAGATATCTCTGTTCCTACCAGAGTTGTTTGATGAAATTAACGGATACTAACTAACGTCAACTGGCTAGGTTGATTAAAAAAACGAAACCACTCAGTGGTTTCGTTTTTTTTTTGCAATTTTTAAATTTGTTAATACGCTCACACAAATATATTTCAGAATGTTTCCATTGTTGGTAATGATATGTATAATGCAAATCGTTCTCGTTTGTACTTAAGTTATTGTCTTGTTAACATTGTTAACAAGTAGAAACATTTTAAAAGGACTGAAAAGTGAAAAAAACAGCGATTTGCGCAGCCGTATCAGCTGCAATTTTAACTTCTTTCGCAGCACAAGCTGTAGAAGTTAAAGTATTAGATAAAACTCTGATGCCTGCCGGAAACTTCCTTGCTTACACTGAATTCGAATTGTCAGGTGAGCCACTTGCTGAATCGCTAGGACTTGATCTTGATGTTCTAGACCCTGCTCAAGCAAATCAACCGACTGCATTTGATTTTGCAGCGGGCATTGAGAGTTACGAATATTCTGAAGAAGCGATGTATGCGCTTAACTATCAGTCGCAAATGGGACCACACTTAGTAAATGGTCCAATTAACGCCAAACGTGGCGGGAAAATGGAAAACCTAGGCGTGCGTTTTGTTGAAATGGCAAAAGCGGTTGGTTTCCCAGCGACAGAAATCCCACAGAACATGTATCCAATATCAGTGCCTTATTATGCAGGTTCTCCTGAGTTTGCACAGAAGCCGGATACTACCACTGTTAACGGTGATGAAATTGAAGTGTTAACGGCTAAAGGCAAGAGTGAAACCATTCAAGCGGTTGTTCCTGCTTATTTCCGTGACTATAAGTCATTAGCTTGGAACCCTGAAACGTTTGATAAATCAATTAACCCAGCAAGTCTAGGCGCTATCCTTCTTAAAGAAGTAATGTGGTCACAAGATTTCTTAGGTGGTATGCACGTCACTGAATCTGATGAAGAAGTAGAAGCGGAATCATCAACCATGGATCAAGATGGCAAGCACAGCTTAGGCGTATCTGCTGCTGATGGCTTTAATGGTATGGTACTTACTGAACAATCAATTGATAAACTGCTGATTATGCAGAATCAACTTGGTTATAACGGTAAGAAATTGGGCGTGACTTTTGGTCCTGATTACAATCCAGCGAACGGTCCAATCTGGTTTGCTCATAAAGTTGCAGTAACGGAAGGCGAGAAAAACGGTGTAACGTCGATTAAGAGCCTGAAAGTAACAGAAGGCGCTTCAACGTTAGAAGACACATGGTTAACACTTTGGCCTGTGAGCGAGTTCTACGCATTTACCGATCAACGCACAGCAAACACTGCGCAAAACCCGGCATTCCTGTCAGTATTTGATGGCGCACCATTTGCAGCGGCACCTAAAGCAAACGTCGATTCAAAAACAAGTAACAATGTTACTGGTGATGATGCGTTCTCTTTAGCAAGCAATATTTCGAACCTACTGTTTAAGAACATTGCAGCACTTCACTTCAACAAGAAAGAAGGCACTTTTGTTACTGAATACAACAACGGTAAGCAAGGCAATAAGGTAAGCACTTTCGATTCAGCTTACTCAATCGTAGCGCTTGCTATCTATCAGCGTGCACAAGATGCTCTACCTGTAGGTTACGCCTCTGCTGACGGCGGTGACGTGAACTTCAAGTCTGCGCAAGGTAAAGAAGCGCTTGCGATGATAAAAGCTCAAGCTGATTTCATTGTAAATAAGCTGGTTAACAAGCAAGGTTTAGTGGTTGATGGTTTAACCATTGGCGGTAAAGTAGAGTCAAATACGTCACTGGATGCACAGTTCTCGGCCATTCGTGGTTTAGTTGCCGCTTTCTTAGCGACAGGTGATGAGAGTTACAAAGCATCAGCACGTTCAATTTACGTTGCCGTAGAGAAGAACATGTTTGATAAAGGCATCAACACTTGGGCGCAAGCACCAGGTAAAGCGACTATTCATACCCCTTACACAGCAGCTGCTATTTCCGGTGGTCTACGTGAAGCGATTCTTCATCTGAAAAATGAAGAGGGTGAAAACGTCCCTGCACTTGAGCTTCAACTTCTGACAGAACGTTACACATCATGGTTTAAAACCGTGATTAATGGCGGTATGCAGCAAGCTGAGTGGGTTGGCGATTCAGGTGAAAACCTTATCAAAAACAGCAAAAATACTGATACCGATGAAGATGGTGTACCACAAATCATCGCCGCTGGTGGTAAGTATGGCACGGCAATGACAATGGCCAATAAGGTCAGCGTTAAGTAGTGGTTTAACCGCTAATCAATAAACAAAGGCAGCGTTGGCTGCCTTTGTTGTTTCTCAAACTTACTAATGAGAAAGAGAATTATTTTCAAAAATGATGTGGGTGCGCTATGGCAGTTATCGATATAGCTACAACAGACAATTCAGAAATTAAAGGGCTGCGACAACAGTTAACATCTTGGTGGACAACACTGGCATATCATCATAAATGGGCTGAAGCTATGCTCTATATGATGTTCTTCAGTGGATTACTGCTGTGGGGTCAACTGGATGTGTCATGGCAGATAAAACGAGTGATGTTACTGCTGCACATGGTGGTTGGTGTCTCTCTCTTTACTGTTATTGTTGGCGCATTTTGGTCAAGTCACCGAAATCTATTGAACCGCAGTAAGAAACGATTTTTGCGTCAAACAGGAACCATTATTGAGTGGTTACTGGTGTTGTGCTCTGTAACTGGCTTCTATCTTTTTTTCTATGGCGATAATGGTAATCAACTGGGGTGGGTCATGCACAATGTTCATTTTTATACCTCATGGCTATTGGTACCTCTCGTTTTCGCCCATGCATTCCGCTGGAGTGTTCTTAATATTCGTCAATTTCTGTCTAACAAGTAGAGCCATTTATGTTTGCAAGTTTTCTGATTACGTTTAGAGAAGGTCTTGAAGCTTTTCTGATTGTGGGGATTGCCCTCTCTTATTTAACCAAGCTAAATGCGAGGCAATACCATAAATATATCTATTTGGGTGCGACAGTCGGTTTGCTGCTCTCATTAGTAATAGCGGTAGTATTTCAGTTTGTTATTGATCAATTTAGCACCGATCTTTATCGTAACTACTTAATGGCAGGGATATTGATTTTTGCTACTATCGTATTGACCTATATGGCAATTTGGATGCAAAATCAAGCCAAGCAGCAGGTTGCAGATGTGCAGAAGAATCTGGATGTGATGGTCAGTACGGGTAATGTCGTTGGTTTAGTGTTTTTAGCCACTTTAGCGGTGTTAAGAGAGGGATTTGAAACCATTTTGTTTTTCTCTGCTCTTATGTATTCAGGCATGGGGGATTTCTCAGCAGAACAAGCGATCATTGGTGGCGTGCTAGGTTTGGCGTTGTCAGTCATATTGGTATGGATGATGCTAAAAGGGGCAAGAAAAGTGCCTTTAGCTGAATTTTTCCGTTGGACCAGTTTGTTGATCATTATTATTGCTGCAGGTTTGCTCTCATCCGCCATTAACATGTTGCAAGCCGCAGAGCTGTTGCCAGTTATACACGCTCAAGTGTTCGATATTTCTCATATTCTTGATGATCGCGGCGTGTTTGGCACCTTTTTAAGAGCGTTGTTCGGTTATAACTCATCACCGAGTTTGCTGCAATTATCAACGTGGGTACTTTATATGTCACTGTTCTCAGTGATGTGGAACCGGAGCTATGGAAAGTGAGCAGTACAAAACAAACAGAACAGAAACACGTCGTCGTTTTAGGTGCAGGACCTGCAGGTTTAATGGCAGCATGGGATCTCTCTGAAGCGGGATATAAAGTCACCCTGTTAGATAGAGACGACAAAGTGGGCGGCATGTGCGCCACGCAAACTTTCCAAGGCGAAAAGGGCGAATATCGCTTCGACTTTGGTGGTCATCGCTTTATTACTAAAAATCCTGATTTGCTGGATTTTGTTGATAAATTAATGGGTGACGAACTGCTCTATTCACAACGTAAAAGTGTGATCCGTTATCGTGGTCGGGTCTACGCTTACCCGTTGGCCATTAAAGACTTGCTCAAGAATGCGCCTCTACCATTATTGCTAGGAGGAGCGATTGATCTTTGTAAGCAATTGGTAAAAAGCAAACCGCATGATCGATTTGAAGTGAGCTTTGCGCATTGGATAGAGAGTCGATTTGGCAAAACTTTGTATAAAAACTTCTTTGAAGGTTATACCGCTAAGCTGTGGGGGATCGATCCGAAGAACTTATCTGGAGATTGGGCCTCGCAACGAATTAGTCTGATGAACCTTAAAGATGTGGCTCGTCGGTTGCTGCCGCAAAAAGGCGATACACCACGGACCTATGCACGACAATATCGCTACCCGAAATGGGGCTTTGGTCAGCTATATACTCGTCTGGCTGAAGAGCTGGAAGCTAAAGGTGTGGAAATTCGTTTAGAGTCGGATGTGTCAGGTTTTGACATTGAGAATAATGGCCTACAACAGTCTATTCGCGCAGTGCAATACACCCGTCTTGGTGAGGTTGAGACCATTCAATGCGATAACGTGATTGCGACCATTCCTATCTCTCATGTTTGCAAGTTAACGGAGTTTGATTCCGGTCTAGAGTATCGCTCTTTGCGTTTTATGAACATGCCAATGGCCACCGAGAATATTTCTGATAATACTTGGCAATACCTCTCCGATCCGCACATTCTTGGCACTCGTTTACAAGAACCCAAGCGCCGCTCGTCATTTATGGCGCCAGAGGGTGAGACGTCAGTGATGATTGAAATACCATGTAATAAAGACGATGAAATCTGGAACATGGAAGGGAAAAAACTGCAAAAAAGAGTGTTAGATGATCTCGACAGTTTGGGCGTCGATCCTGCGCTCAACCGTGGTGAGTTTTTTACCGCTTATGCCGAACATGCTTATCCGTTAATGGACATGACTTATCAAGCGAAAAGGGAGAAAGCCATTACTCATCTGTGTCAGTTTGATAATTTAATCATGTCAGGTAGACAAGGTACTTTCCGCTATATATTTACCGATACGGCGATGGAGATGGGAATGATGGCGGCTCAATCGGTGATCGATGGTATTGATAGACGTCGCGAGATTTTCGACTTTAGAAATGAAAAAACCGTGATTGAAAACCAGAGTGTGGCTTAACAGGAGACAATATGAATAAAATTATCAGCGCAGTATCAGGATTGGTACTCATTTTTTTGAGCTCACAGGTGAGTGCATACTCTTACGCAGCGGCTGGAAAAGAGCCGGTAATCGATGGCCGAGAAGCGATTCTTACCGCCTTATCCACTCAAGACTATGCTGTAGTCGCCAGTGAAATCGGCAAACTTAGCGATGAACTTGATTACTTAAAAAAAGAGCACAATGTTGATCTTCAATCGGATTTTGACTCTGCGATAGCGGCTAAGGATGCATCAAAGATAACGACTCTTCTTGATACCGCGGTATATGAAGAGATCATTAGACGGTTAGATGGAGCGCAAGCCAACCTTAATGATTATCAGATAGCAAAAGTGTTAGTCGTCAAGAGTAAACTGTTTCTCGATCTGATTGCGCCAAAACTTGATGATGAATCTAGAACACAAAGTACAAAGGCGATCTCAGGTTTGTTGAAATCAATTGGCAACCCTGGTGTATTTGGTGTGGGTCAAGCGCCTGCCGATCCAGATATGTTTACATCAGAACGCGCTAAATTACTGCAAGCATTAAGTGAATTTGAAACGCAGTGATGGCAGACGTTAATAAACAGCGACAGATGATGGTTGCTGTTTTTTCACTTTTAGCTACCTTTTTCTGGATGTTATGGGTGAATCAGTTTCCATGGAGTTTGAGCAGCGATGATGCGTTTAACTTCTCCCAAGCACTAGAACGTTACAGTGTTATCGAGTTTAGACCTCACTTCCCTGGTTATCCCGGTTTCTACTGGATGAGCGTTATTGTTCGCGACTTTGTTTTTAACGATGTGCAAGCCATTATTGCGGTAAGCACCCTATCTGCGGCGGCCATTCCGTTGCTGTTGGGCATTATTGGTTATCAACTGTCAGGCTCGTTATGGGTGATGATGGCCATTTTGTTCAGCGCATTTAGCCAACCTCTCCTATCTGGATTGGCGTTAAGTGGGTTAACTGATGCACCTGCAATAATGTTCTTTCTCATGGCGTTGGTTTGCTTTTTCCATCCCACTCAGAGAAGTTGGCCAGTCGGATTTTCCCTTGGTTTAATGTTAGCGACTCGCCCCTCGTACCTTCCTTTGGCACTCGCTTTTTTACCACTACTGGTGAGCTATCAATATCGTTTGAGCGCCTTGATTGAAGCGGCGCTGCCCATTGCTGTCATTGGGGGGATCTGTTTACTGTTTTTGGTAAGCAAAGATGGTGCGGGTTATTTTGCTGAAGGGGTGCGCTTTACCCGAGGGCACTTTACTATTTGGGGTAATACCAGTGCGCTTGAGAGATCGCCGTGGCTAAGCTGGTTTCATCAGGTTGTCAGCAGCTTTGGCATTGTCACGTCAGTTGTGATGGTAATTTCGATAGGCAGCGCGCTGTTTTTAAACCATCGCGCGGGCAAGCAGTGTGCATGGATAGCACTCAGTTATGCTGGGTATATTGTCATGGCGCAAAACCCGGAAAATCTGCGCCATTTTCTACCTGTGTTTTTATTGTCTCTAGTCATTTTTTATCCTCAACTTTATCTGTTAAACTTCACCGAAATAAAAAGGCGGATACTAATCATTACCATTACGACCGCTGTTGTCATAGTGGGGTTGACTCAGCAGGTAGCGGTTAGTCATAGAGAAGCTCCTATTCAGCAAGCGATCGCTTCACTGAGCTCCAGCGGCAGTAAGCAACAAGTGATTGGCACTAATTACAGTGTGAATGTGGTGCGTAATCAGCTTAAACACTTTGCCGTATATGACATGTATTACCCTAGCAGTGAATCTCAACTGCTAACAAGCGCAAACCAAGGCTTGAGGGTGTGGCGACTCTCCGCAACACCTTTAAACAGCAGTAATTATCAGTTAAAAAATTCGTTTATGGCTAGGTTTCCTACAGAGCGTAACTTATACCTCTATGCCGTAAATGACTCCTTTGCTAACAACGAAAATAAGAAGTAGAAAGGCGAGTTATGTTGAGCAGTAAGAAGTTGAAATCATGGTCAGTAGGTCTGTCCCTTATATTCTTGATGGCCAGCCACAGTGCATGGGCCTCGGTAAAAAGCAGTTCGATGCTCTTTACTCAAGACGACAAGCAGATAGTAAGTGCTAACTTTGATGCGGGTTCAGTCTCTATCATCAATAAAGAGACAGGCGAAAGAGTACGAGAATCTTTTATTGGTCAAGATATCCGCCGAATTGCGCTAAATGGACAACAGGATCAACTATTAGCCTCAGACTACTTAGGTGATCAACTGCTGCTATTGGATGCAGATAGCTTAGAAGTGGTTAAACGTATCCCAACACCTTCGCGTCCGTTTGGTGTGATTTACAATAAACACACTGATCAATTTTATGCCACCTCGTTTGAGCAAGATAAATTATTAGTATTGACCTCTGATGGCGACATTGTTGAGCAGCTAGATACCGAGCCAACACCACGTGGTTTAGCCATTACTGATGATGGACGCCTATTTATTACCCATGCGATGACAGGGCAAGTCTCTATCTATGATGTCACCAGTAGCAAGCCTCAGCTAAACAAAGTGATTCAGTTAGTTGATACCCCTGAAGATACCTCTTTATCGGTGCCTCAAGGTAAACCTCGTCTGTTGGATAATATTGTTATCTCTCCTGACGGTAATGAAGTATGGCTGCCCCACGTACTGTGGTCTTTTGGTCACGATTTCCAGTTTCAATCCACTGTTTTCCCAACCATCTCAATTTTAGATATTGAAAAAGGCCAAGAACAAGAACGTGTTCAAGAGCGTAAGCAACTGTTTAAGCAGATCAACATTATTGAGAGTGGTAACCAGCTAAGAATTATCTCCAATCCGCATGATGGTGCATTTAGCCAAGATGGTAAAAAAGTCATTTTCACGCTGTCTGGATCAGAAGATCTGTTGGTATTTGATCTCTCAAGACAAGGAAAAACCAACAAAAAACGTCACCGTCGTAAAAAATTCCAAGGTGGAGTAAAAGCAACACAAATTTATCGTAACGTTCCAGGTGATAACCCAAAAGCGTTGCTGATATCTGGGCAGGAACTGTTTGTTCAAAAAGCGATGTCACTGGATATCTCGACCTTTGATATTGGCAAACCAGGGCCATTCAGCAAGGTCAAACTCACTCAAGAGAAATTTGCTTCATTAGTCAGTAAAGATCCAGTTCCTAAGCTCATCCGAGAAGGAAAACGTCTGTTCAACTCTGCGAATACCGCAGAAGGTGGCGAGTTTCCAATGGCCGGTGATTTTTGGATGAGTTGTAATTCGTGTCATTTGGATGGGTTTAACTTTACTAACCGCTTTTTGATGAAAGATGGCAATGAAGCGAAAGATCGATTCGAAAATGCAGTGACGGGTCATGTGAACCCCATTAAAATGATAGCGGGTGATCCTGTTGCTGCTTATATCGATATGATTCAAAAAACTCAAGGTGGCATGGGGGGTGATCCGCGAGATGGCAAGCCAGCCATGGTGGATGTGTTTAATCCGCCAGTGAAAGTGGCTAAGCAGATGATGGCACTGAATGAGTACATTAAAGAGCCGCATAACTTGCCATACTTATCTACTTGGCTGCGCCTTGATGACAAAAAGAGCAAATATACTCACCCTGATCAGTGGTTAAATTCAGCTGAGTGCGCTGATTGCCACGCGACTATTTACGATCAATGGGCAGATTCGAACCATGGCATGAACATGGACCACCCTTATTATCGTTTCCAAGAGGATTTTGCAGCGCAAGAAGAGGGGGAAGAGTTCAGAACCCTTTGTCGTGGTTGCCACGCGCCTCAAGGTATTATCAATAACAAAATCACCAACAAAAGCCTCGTTGATTATGGTGATATGTGGGAGAAGAATGGCGCATCGTTAAAAGAGGCGTATGCTCACGGTAAATCGGTCGATGAACGCGGCACTGGTTGTGTGTTCTGCCATCGCGTCACCAAAGCTGAGAATGCAGGTGGTAATACCGATATGACCATTAACTTGAAGGATCGCGAAGGTTACATCTTTGAAGATACCAAAGTGGCGATGCTGAAATGGCTAGAGCAAAAGCAGATCAATGCCTTCCCTGAACCTCACAAAGTTTCCTATTCGAAACCCGATCTTTACCAAGATTCACTCTACTGCGCTACCTGTCATAATGAATTTACCACAGGGCCGGGTGCGAAAATTAATGATAACTATGGTGAGTGGTTAGCATCACCTTTTAATAACCCACAAGATCCAAGTAAGAACAAAACCTGTATCGATTGCCACATGACTCAAGATGTGACGAATTTTGATAACCGTGTTGATGGGCAGTCTACCGATGACGGTCCAATCAAAAAAGACATGCGGTCACACCATTTTGTCGGGGGGAACTACTTCTTTACCGGAATGCGAAATCCTGAACATAAGAAAATGAGCATCGATATTTTGCGTACGGCGTTAACGTTGTCAGTCGAAAAACAAGGAAACACCTTTACTGCTCATGTGACCAACGTGAACTCAGGTCATGACATGCCAGGAGGTGCTCGCAGACAGGTGTGGTTAGAGATCATCGCGACCGATGCTGATGGCAAGCGCGTGTTCGAATCTGGTGTAATGAAAGAGGGTTTTATCCCGAAAGAAGCACACCGATTCATTAAGATTGGTGTGGATGCCGATGGAAAATCTGTTGGCCTGAAGTTCTGGCGTTATGTAAAAATAGGGCAAGATACTCGCATCAAATCAGGTGAAACACGCCATGAAAAGTATGAACTGCCAACTGAGGTGACATACCCATTAACGGTCTCAACCCGAGTGCTCTATCAAGTGTTCCCGAAAGCACTGAGTGATAAAGTCAGAGCGGCATACCCAGATGAGAATATTCCAGAGCCAGAAGTGATTGAGCTTGAAAAGCAGGTGGTGACATTTCAAGAGTAAGTCATCTTCAAATATGTAGATAAAATACCCAGCCCTGTGCTGGGTATTTTTTTGTTAGCTATTGATATATAACATATTTTAAACATATTGAATTTAAGTGATTGCTGTCAAATTTATTCATAAAACAAATGATGAAATGTATCATAAGTGGGTCATCTGTGTTTTTATTGATAAGTAATAAATAAAATCATAAGGACTTAAAAAATGAAAATATTGAAGTGGGTTGGCTGCCTAACTATGATCGCTGCTTTAGCAGGTTGCGGTAGTTCACCAAAAACAGTAGAGAAAAAAATAGATGTAGGTGAAAGTTTTAGTATTAGTAAGTTTGAAATAAATTTAGAAGAGTATGTAACTCCAGAAATTGTTTATCATACTAATGATGAAATATCTGCACTGGTCAACACTAGGGTGTTGTTATTACTAAAAGAAAAAAACCTCATTAGCACTGATCCTCTAGTTAATAAAATTGATATATCGGCAACATACCTTCGTCGCTTTGCGGGTGACCAAACTCCCTTTCCATCGGACTCGCTAGCTTATCCTAACTATGATTTTACATTGAATGTTCATGACGACACTCAGAGTTTGAAAACGGTAAAAAAGAGTAATTTGACATACAGAGGTGGTTTTGGCATGAATTTGAAAGTAATGGGAGGTGCATTACGTTCAAAGGAAGATGAAATCCCCTTTATTGAAGCATTAGCAAATACTATTGCTAATGAGATTGAAAACCTTTAGTTACCTAAAAGTCATGTTTTATACATGACTTTTTAGTTTCAAGGACGTTGAAATCAAATGGGACAGAAGTCGCCTACCCAGCCAAGTGCTGGGTATTTTTTTGGGGTCTTTAGGTGTCTGTCCCTGAAGGATCCATTAGATAATGCTGCAAATAATGCTATTGAAAAAGGACTCGGAGATTCGAAAATGAAGATTAAATTAGAAGTAGCTAGAGGAGTCACTAAATAATGTATGATGAAAGTCTAGAGTTATTTATAGAAGAACTTGGTGAGCCTACTTCTCCGAGGATAGTTCAATACGATGAAATGGTGCGATTTAAAGGGCAGTTACCCGATAAATTATTAAGTTATTGGTCATTAGTTGGCTGGAGTGGCTTTAGTAATGGACTTTTTTGGTTAACTAACCCTACAGATTTTGATCATTTGGTTAATTTGTGGTTAGAAGGGACTGGATTCTTAGAGCATGATAAGTATCGTGTAATTGGACGTTCGGCTTTCGGTAAATTATATCTAATGGGAGAGAAAACACACCAAACGATTACTATTAATTGCCCCATGCATGCAATTATTGCAATGAAGAATCATCTCTCAAAATGCTCTAAGGATCCCGATGATGCAGTTGAGGTTTTTTTTGCTATGTCAGATAAGGACAGGTACGATATTGAGGATGTCAATGATGCTTCCTTATTCGACCAAGCCTTAAAAAACCTTGGGCCTCTAGCACCGAATGAAGTGTACGGTTTTGAACCAATTTTGGCAGCAGGTGGTACATTGCTGGTCGATAATTTAACTAAGCTAGATTTAGATATACATCTTACTCTCTTGCGTCATATGGGGCCTCCTAAGATTCCATTTTAAAAACACAAAACTAAAGGGACATATATGGTCACCTCGCTAAATGCAAGGCAAGTTTCTTTTTCTTAATCACTGTTGATGTCTACATATTGTCGGCCATTGTTGTGGGTATCCAGCAGTGGTTCACGGTCTTGCGACATATATCCGGCGTCTTTATGGCATTCATTTTACCGCGCCCTAATGAGATACAAATTGACGTCTTATCCTCCTATACAGACGCATGGTTTTGATAACCGCTGTCCCTACCAGGTTTTGAATAAGACAAACCGTTTA
>JAESQY010000142.1 GCA_016764915.1 Aliivibrio sp.
AACACCACAGATCAGCAATGGCTTAACCAGCATCCGCTAATACAAATTGCCAGCGCAAAATGGCGGATTAACCAAGCAAAAGCAAAACAAGCATTGCTTGCCACTAAAGCTGACGCCGAGCGCGAAAAGTTAGCTATAAAACTGCGAAAAATGAGAAAACTCGACTTTTAAACTATTGAAACATAGTTTCAAATACTAAAACAAGTTTAATACTTTCCCTTGCCAAACCATTTAACAAACCAATGCGCGATCATTGCTTCATGCTTTCGTGCTTTGTATGTGATTGCTGTTAATTTAAATGCGTTGTCAGCATATTGCTTTGTATTTATTGCATTGCTATATAAGTGGTCGTGAATGACTGACGCTTGAAATAGCACACCTGCTGGGCTGAATAGCCACCAAAGTGCGCGAGGTACGCTAGCTCCATCGGTTTCAAACCTTGCTGGTACTGTGCCGAACGGTGTTATCCAATCTTCAACAAGTCGCCATTTGCGGCGACTTGTTTTGGTTACTATTAATTTGCTGTATTGCATTTACTTCATCCAAGCCGCAGCTTGGGCTTGCCCGGCTTTTGTTAGTGCGGTTATTGCAGCTTTGCTATCCAGTTCGGTGAGCGAGTTGTCGGCAGCAACCCAGGGTATTTTTATATCAACTTGGGGGCTGTCTAATGCAGCTACTAATTCAGCTTTTAATGTTGCAGCGCCCGTTGTTGTAGAGGTTCTTAACGCCATTTCTAACGCAAATATTTTAGCAGCCATCATACCAAGTCCTGCGCGCGCTAAACGATTTTGACTAGTTTCATCACCGTCTAAGCTAACCGTTTTTGTACCAATAACTACATCAATTTTAATATCATCAACTTTTTGAGCACGACTTTGTTTGAATAGTTGAATATCAATAGCGTTATCTATTTTAAACTTCGCGACATCAATAAAAAATACTGGGCGTAATGGTGAATTTAAGCCTCTTAAACCTTTAAGCCAAGCATTTGCGCTCTCAAGCGATTTTCGTGCTGTAATAGCTATATCATATGCGTTAGGTTGTTTACCTGTAACAATACCTTTTGAGTCAAAAATATCTTTACGTGGTGCAACTTTATCTAATGTTTGAACCAATTGATGTTGCTTGTGCCAATCATCAGCTAATATTTGTGCTGGATCAATTGTGGGTAAATACAACCCAATAAATGTATCAATAACCGTTTGAGGTTTACCGAGATTTATAACTTCTTCGATATCATCCAACGTTTTACTATCGACATGCGTAACTTCTAATACTTTATCAGATGAATTATATAAATAGGTATTCATTATGCTTTACCTGTAAAAAATGGTAGTTTAATTCGTTTTTGTCCTGCTAAAACAGTCTTGGCATTGTTATCCGTAACAGTACTTTCGCCATTTATAATATCGAATTTACTGTCATCACCCCACGTCGATGAAACCGTATCGAATATCATTTCTTTATACATCATTTGTAAATAGTATTGGCTATTTTCTTGAGTAATGTAGAAAGCCATTTTTGAGGTGGGTTTAGGTGATAAGAAAGTTGTTATTGGATCATGTGCAGGTTTAGAATACTCGAACTTACCTTGATTAACATTAGGGAAACTTTCTACATTCCAATCAGTGAGTTTCTTATGCACAAAACCTGTATTATTAAGATACCCAGTGCCAGTAGCGACTTTATTGATTGTATTGTAGACAAGTTCAGCCCCACGAGCCTTACCCACATATTGGCTTGAAAACACATCACCAATTTCTAGCACTACTGAGTTATTAGCGAGTTCTAAGAAATTCGCTTTTGTTTTGTAATGAACTAATTGGACAGAAGTGGTGCCAATTGCTGGAGTTTTATTTAGTACAGAGTCAATAGTAAACCCCGCAGAAACAAAAGTGATACCCAAATCTAATGTATATTCACGTTGTACATAGTTATCTTGACTTTTACGATTCAGGGAATAAACACCAGACGTAAAATCAGGTATCCACTGCGCAGAAACTCCGTTAGGAAACGTAGCTAAAATGGCAGCAGGTGTACCAATAAGATCGGTATTAGTAGGTGATTCTGATTTAGAGGTTTGGTCAACGCCAATTACCAAACAATTTGCAGTAGTACCGATATTCCGATAAACGCTAGACGAGATATAGGAACCTGTTACTTGCTCTTGTACAATAAATTTGTATCCAGAACCTACACCATAGCTTTTGAATTTAACTTTTTGGGAGTACATAACACCCAAATAATACCAGCCAAAAGTATATAGATTACCAAACGTAAAAGGGTTATTACCGTATTCAGGAACATCGAGAATTGCGGCAGAACCTAGATATATCTCAAGCTCATTATTCCATAGTCGTATTTGCACTTCGGTATCTAACGCATAGGAACCGATAACTCTTGTAAAAGGTACACTTTCAAACCCACGCAACTCACCGGCAATAGCCTTTTGTGCATACTCAAGTAATTCGTGAGGTGTCTTACGCCTTGCCGAATTTCGTAAATCTTGGATATCTTCTGCGTACACAGCATCGTAGAATTTACCGTCTGAGCGATAAGAAGCGCCACCAATAGCTCCCAACCAACTAGTGGCTGGCAGAGTAGTACTCCCTCCAGCATAACCAATCTTCGTAGTATCAAGGGCAACTGACTTAGAATTTATATCTGTGCGGGAATTATCATGCCAGTGGAACACTCCACCACTAGTAGGATTACGCCAAGTAGCACAACCCTCCGGATTATAAACAGGATGATAAGCACCTTTATTTCTGCGTTGAACTAGTGCGATCGGGATAAATAAATCAGTACCATTAGTCCATAAACCCTTATCAGTAATATCTTGTGTGTAACCAAACGCTGCCATTGCATCAACTTGATTAGCATAATCACGTAAGCCTTGTTGCACTACAATTTGATGTTGATGCTGTTTAATAACACCATTATCAGAATATAAATTATTTTTATGGTTTTGATATGCAGTAGTTAAATCAGCAGCAGGTGAGATGCTAACTTTTTTACTATATCCTACTGTAGTAGTATCCCATGAACCAAAAGCACTAGCAGCTTGTGTCGTATTGGTATTAACTAATGTTATACCATCAAAAGTAGTTGCACCGAATTGCCGATTACCTAACGGAAACCACGCATCTTCAATACTTATATCCACACCTTTGATTAACTTGCAAAGAACTAAATCTTGCCGAGTAATAACGGAAGCATTAAGTGCCGTAGTTCCAGCAGTAATAGCAGCGGCTAGTGTCGCAAATCTTCCCGTACCATCAGACTTGTCTAAGCCATCAGGAACAGGGGGGAGTAAGATAGTATTCTCGTTTGCACCAGCTTCATTAACTTTAGATAAATGTATTTCAATACCATTTACTAGCTTGATAGGATAATCTGAAACCGAAGTACCAGCTTTAGCACTAATACTTCTACCGATGTTAAAAATATTTGATATAGTTGGTTGAATCCAAATACCCTCGTTAACTTTAAGTAGTGAAACCGCGTTGTGATGCTTACCCGTTTCCAAGTAACCAGAACCATTATTATCACGAATGCGTTTCTCAGCCAATGCATCAAACTCGGCTTTGGTCATTACGTTGCCATTGAGCACTTGCGTAATACCCAAAACTTTGGCGACTTCGCTTTGCGCCGTATCTGCCGCATCAACTTGCGCGTTATACGCACTCACATTGTCGTCTACCGCTTGCATGGCGTTGTTGAATTTGGTTTGTACAGTTTCACCCTCGTCGCTAGCGTTTAGTCGCACGTTGGGGATTGCTAATTTTGTCGCCATTATTTGAACCTCTTTTAAAATTGTTCTTTATTTATACTTCTGTGAGCTCACAGGTCGCGGTAAAATTGTTGTAATACGTACCTGAAAGATTAGGAACGGTGGTAAATTTGGCTGCCATGGCGTATTCCAGTGCTTTTTGACCACCCGCGTTAGGGTACATATTTATGAACACGTCTTTACGTTTGCCCACCCGCATTAATTGGTCTGAAAAGGTGCTTTTATCAACGTCAGATAAATAATTTAAATCAAACTTTAACTGGCGTTTAACCGGTTTTTCAACACTCCATAAACTGCCATCATCCGTTGGTATTTGTTCGCTTTCATCATTCCATAACTGACTATGGCCATAACTAAAGTTTACCCGTGGGCTAAACACTTGCCCTAAGTACAAGCGGTTAAACAGTAGTTCGGTGGAGGTATTAGTGGGATCTTTAATCGTTAACAACAGCGAACCGGCAAATATTGGTGTAATAAATAGCTGGGTAAAACGTGTTGGCCAGTTATCAAAGGCGCTGCTCACTACCGCTTGGGTTTTATAATTCCAATCGCGAAAGCTGCGTGTCGGTATCGCTTTAACTTCACCCGTGTCACTCAGTAACGTACCGGTTAAATTGGCGGCACTATAACATTGCAGTTGAATGGTAGCGGTGTTTGATAAGTTATGATCCCACAACACTAAACCACTTATTGGCTGTATTTTGGCTAGATCTATTTTAATTTGAAGTTGTGCTTTATCAGTACTGCCAAACTTACGACTGTTATTGTATTTTTGTACGTTAATTAACGGCAGCGTGGCAATTTCAGCCCCAGTGACTAATGACAAAGTAGCACTATCACCGTAGTTTTCTAAAATCATTTTGATATTGTTTTGTATCATCTAGCATAACTCTGTTGTTGATCTTGTTTGCGTTTAACTCGTGTCGTCGCGCTTTTACATCCCTGTAATTGCGACGTTAGTGCATCCATG
>JAESQY010000143.1 GCA_016764915.1 Aliivibrio sp.
ACCACCCTTGATCGCTATATACTTATCTTTGATTAACATCATGGCTTTAGGAAGTTGCCAATCTATAAAGGGCGCACCATAGAACCTCACTGAACTTCAACAAAAAGTCGACCAAGCTGATTATCAGATCACGGGACCTTTAACGGGAGACAATGCATTTGGCACTGAAGGAGACGTTGAAGCCCTTGAGAGAACCACGGCTGAACAAGAACCTGATTTAATGAAGTTGATCTGTGGTAATCGCATGCGACACGAACGCCGTGCATTGATGCTCAAACCAACCAATTTAAAGTGGACGCTGGGCGAAAGCGAATTTACGTTAACCTTTGAGTTAGATGCGGGAAGTTTTGCGACGGTTATCGTACGCGAATTAATTGAAATGATAGCGGTAGAGCCACACTACCAGCAATAGCAGCTAAGCCCAAAGGATGAGCATGAAAATTTTAATAAGTAATGACGATGGTATATTTGCAGAGGGAATAAATACGCTAGCAAATGCACTTTCTGATATTGCAGAAGTGGTCATTGTTGCACCCGATCGTAATCGCTCTGGAGCCTCAAACTCGTTGACTTTAGAGAATCCATTAAGAGTGAGAACCATCGAAAAAAATCGATATTCAGTACAAGGTACTCCTACTGATTGTGTGCACTTTGCGCTGAATGAGCTGATGAAAGGTGATCATCCAGATTTAGTGATTGCTGGTATTAATCATGGTGCTAACTTAGGTGATGATGTCCTTTATTCCGGAACAGTTGCTGCCGCGATGGAAGGGCATTTTTTAGGTATTCCTTCTATTGCTGTCTCATTAGTTGGTGATGTTAACTTTAAAGTTGCCGCTGACTTTGTTGTCTCTTTAGTGAATAAGCAAAAAGAGAGTGTGCTACCTACTAATCGCATTTTAAATGTTAACATTCCGGACTGTACCGCAGAAGAGATTGCTGGTTGGCAGGTGACTCGTCTCGGTTCAAGACATCACGCTGAAGATATGATTAAGCAGCTGGATCCACGCGGAGAAGAGGTTTACTGGTTAGGTCCTCCGGGCCAACGACAAGATGCAGGCGATGGCACTGATTTTTTTGCTGTTGATCATCATTTTATTTCGGTAACACCATTACAAGTTGATCTTACCGCACATGAATCGTTAGGCTGTGTTAAGCAGTGGTTACAACAGACAGAGGCTGAAGGGTAATGGCACAACAAGCGGATGCGTTGATTCAACTTCTTCGCGTCAATGGCATCACGGATGAGACGATATTAGAGGCAATGTATCAACTTCCTCGTCACCTCTTTGTCTCTGAAGCAATGGCACATCAAGCTTACGATAATAATGCGTTACCGATTGGTTGTAATCAAACGATATCGCAGCCTTACATCGTGGCAAAGATGACAGAACTGCTCAACTTGGACAGAGAGAGTCGAGTGTTAGAAATTGGTACTGGATGCGGTTACCAAACAGCGGTACTGACCTCTTTGGTTGGTCACGTTTATTCCGTTGAACGAATCAAGTCCTTACAGTGGGATGCTAAACGACGCTTGAAAAAATTAGATATCTACAATGTTTCAACAAAGCATGGTGATGGCTGGCTGGGCTGGAGAAGTCGAGCACCATTTGATGCGATCATCGTTACGGCTGCTGCTACTTCTGTTCCTCAGGCACTATTAGAACAGCTTGCTGATGGTGGAACGTTAATTATCCCTATTGGTGATGATGTGCAACAACTAAGAAAAATCACCCGCCTTGGGGATGAATATCAATCACACTATATTGAAGATGTGAATTTTGTTCCCCTTGTTGCTGGTGAGTTAGCTTAGCAGGTGGTTGTGTGAATTCTCACTTTCATATTGTAACTCGATTAATTGCATATGCGGTTCTGATTTTATTATTTGGGTGTACTTCTCGTTATCCTGCGCCGGTATCAAATGTTAATTCTAATTATGGAACCGCAGAACGAGGCAGTTATCGCGGCAGTTACTATATGGTTAAAAAAGGAGATACGCTCTATTTTATCTCCTATGTTACTGATAAAGATGTTAAAAATCTAATTGCGTATAATGATTTAAAGAGCCCGTACTTGATTCACCCAGGTCAAAAGCTTGAGTTATGGCAACCGAAATACAGCGCACCTGTTTATGGAAAAAGTAGCCAACATACCGATGCATCTGATCCTAAGATCACTTCGGTACCTCCTGTGATAACTCCATCAAAATCAACGAGTTCAAAGTCAAATCCCCAGGGTGGTGCAAATTCTAAAGCAGGGGCAGAAAAAAAAGTTCAGAGTAAAAAGGTTGATAATAAAAAATCGGAAGAGTACTCTCGAAGTTCAGGTAAACAAAATGTTAACAAAAATAGCCAAGCGAAGTTAACAAAAGTAAATAGCTGGTTATGGCCTACAAAAGGCCGAGTGATTTCCAAGTTTTCAAACGCAGAAAGAGGCAACAAAGGCATAGATATAGCCGGCCAAAGAGGCCAACAAGTTGTCTCCACAGCAAAAGGGGTAGTGGTTTACTCTGGAAACGCCCTAAAAGGCTATGGAAACCTAATTATTATAAAACACAATGAAGACTATTTAAGTGCGTATGCACATAATGAACGTTTATTTGCTAAAGAAGGACAATCAATTAAAGCGGGACAAAAAATCGCATTAATGGGAAGTTCAGGTTCAGATAGCGTTCGTCTACATTTTGAAATTCGTTATAAGGGCAAGTCGGTGAATCCGCAACGTTATTTGCCCTAAGTGATGACATAGCTAAGTTGTAATGTCTTACTAATTCGCCGAGGGGAGGCGTTTATGAGTAAACACAATGCAGTAAAAGTTGATCAGTCTAAAGCTTTAGATTCTTTAAAAAAAGCTCCTATTCGAACTAAAAAAGCCGCAGTAGTGAAAGAGAATACCGAATTTGCGGCTACCCAAAAAGCACTTGATGCAACTCAACTCTATTTAGGTGAAATTGGATTTTCACCTTTGCTTACCGCTCAAGAAGAGGTGTTGTATTCTCGTCGTTCTCTACGTGGTGATGAAATTGCTCGTAAAAGAATGATTGAAAGTAACCTACGTCTAGTTGTTAAAATTTCTCGTCGATATAGTAACCGTGGTCTTGCCCTGCTTGATCTGGTTGAAGAGGGAAATCTAGGCTTGATTAGAGCCGTTGAAAAGTTTGATCCAGAGAGAGGTTTCCGTTTTTCAACTTACGCTACTTGGTGGATTCGTCAAACGATCGAACGCGCGTTGATGAATCAAACACGCACCATACGTCTACCTATTCATGTGGTAAAAGAGCTCAATGTCTATTTACGTACTGCGCGAGAGTTAGCTCAAAAACTCGATCATGAACCAACGGCTGAAGATATTGCCAATAAGTTGGACAAATCAGTTTCTGATGTCAACCGAATGCTGCGTTTGAATGAACGAGTAAGCTCTGTTGATAATCCTTTAGGTGGTGACTCTGAAAAAGCACTGCTGGACATTATTCCGGATGATAAACACTCTGATCCTGAAACATCAACCCAAAATGATGACATCAAAGCCTCGATTGTTCATTGGCTCGAAGAACTGAACCCAAAACAGCGAGAAGTACTGGCAAGACGCTTTGGTTTATTAGGTTATGAAGCTTCCACATTGGAAGAGGTTGGTCGCGAAATTGGCCTTACACGAGAACGTGTACGTCAAATTCAAGTTGAAGGTTTACGTCGGTTACGTGATGTACTGACTCATCAAGGTTTAAGCATTGAATCGTTGTTCGATATGATGGATTAAATTTAACTCATGTTTACAACCAAGAAAAAGGCGCTGATCAGCGCCTTTTTCGTGTTTATAATAACCGCTTTAACCGATAGATCTCATCCAAAGCCTGTCTTGGACTAAGATCATCAGGATTGATAGCTGACAATGCTTCTTCAACTTCACTGATTTCAGGCAACAGTGTTAATTGTTGCTCCACTTTTACCTCTCTAGTTTCAGCTTGAGCACTCTTGGTTTCCAATTGCTGTAATTTTTGTTTGGCTTTTTTTATGACAGATTTTGGTACACCAGCAAGGGCGGCAACGGCTAAACCATAAGATTTACTGGCAGCCCCTTCTTGCACTGCATGCATAAATGCAATTTCATCTCCGTGCTCGACAGCGTCAAGGTGAACATTTGCTAACCCTGCAAGCATAGAAGGGAGCTCAGTAAGTTCAAAGTAATGGGTGGCAAATAGCGTCATAGCATTTACTTTGGTCGCGAGCCATTCAGCACTCGCCCATGCCAGTGATAATCCATCATAGGTGCTTGTACCACGTCCAATTTCATCCATAAGAACAAGACTGTTTTGGGTTGCGTTGTGCAAAATATTAGCCGTTTCTGTCATCTCGACCATAAAAGTAGAGCGACCAGAAGCTAAATCGTCGGAAGCACCAATACGGGTGAAAATACGATCAATAGGCCCTATTTTAACCGATTCTGCTGGTACATAAGAGCCAACATGTGCAAGCAAAGCGATGAGTGCGGTTTGTCGCATATAGGTTGATTTACCTCCCATATTCGGGCCTGTAATGATTAACATCTTTCGCTCAGCATGCAGTTCAATAGGGTTGGCAATAAAAGGCTCACTCATGACATGCTCAACCACAGGGTGGCGACCTTTTTGAATAGAGATTCCGATTTGTTTCGTGAGGATTGGGCGACAGTAGTTAAGCGTATCAGCTCTTTCTGCAAAGTTGCTTAACACATCCAATTCTGAGATTGAGGTAGCAATATTTTGCAGTTGCTCTAACGAAGGAAGTAGTAGATCAAATAACTGCTCCCACAACTTTTTCTCTAAAGCTAATGATTTTGATTTAGAGTGCAGTACTTTATCTTCATGCTCTTTTAGTTCAGGAATAATGTATCGTTCAGCATTTTTCAATGTTTGACGGCGTACATAGTGAGCAGGAACTAAGTGACTCTGACCACGGCTAACTTGAATGAAAAAACCGTGCACATTGTTATAACCGACTTTTAAGGTATCAATACCATGACGCTCTCGTTCATCGATCTCCATCTGGTCAAGAAAGTGTTTGGCCCCATCAGCCAACTCTCGCCACTCATCAAGCTCAGTATTGTAACCGTCTGCTAATACGCCGCCATCACGAATCACTACTGGGGGATTATCTTTGATCGCTTTTTCTAGTAATGAACAGACTTTATCGATGGGTTCAGCAAGTGCTGCTAGCTGCTGTAAGTGGCTCTGCTTAAACGAAGATGTGATCACTTTAAGCTCAGGAAGCTGTTGCAGCGCAAACCGTAAGCGTGCCATGTCTCTTGGACGAGCAGAACGCAGAGCTAAACGTGCCAATATACGCTCAATATCACCAATCTGTTTAAACAGTGGTGCTAGCTCGCTAAACAAGGATGATGTTTTCAGTTCATCAACCGCATCTAAGCGTTGATTTAAAACTTGTTGAGTTCGCATTGGTTGATGCAACCAGCGCTTTAACAAACGGCTCCCCATTGCCGTTGCCGTTTTATCGAGTACTTCAGCGAGGGTATTATCAAACCCACCAGAGAGGTTTTGTGTTATTTCTAAGTTTCGGCGAGTTGCCGCATCTAAAATGACCGAATTGTCTTGTCTGTCCATCGTAATGGCGCGAATATGCGGCAAGGCAGTACGTTGGGTATCTTTAACATATTGAATTAGGCAGCCTGCAGCGCAGAGACCGAGTTCAGACTCTTCAACACCGAAACCGACCAGATCTCGGGTACCAAACTGTTTATTAAGCTGTTGACGAGCAGTTTCTATTTCAAATTCCCATACTGGGCGACGTCGATTTCCATGCCGATTCTCTAACAGCTGAATGGGATCGAAGTCTTCAGGAAATAATAGTTCGGTTGGTGTGGTTCGTTGAAGCTCAGCTTGCATGGCTTCAAATGTCGTCGGTTCACAGAGCTGAAAACGTCCAGATGAAATATCCATCGTGGCATAGCCAAATTTACCTTTGAAATGGTAGATGGCGGCAATTAAATTATCGTGACGCTCCTGCAGTAAGGCTTCATCTGTCACAGTGCCTGGAGTGACAATTCGCACGACTTTGCGATCGACGGGTCCTTTGCTGGTCGCAGGGTCGCCAATTTGTTCGCAAATTGCAACCGATTCACCTAACTGCACCAGCTTGGCCAAATACCCTTCAGCAGAGTGATAGGGAATGCCAGCCATGGGTATAGGTTCACCAGCGGAAGAACCCCGTTTAGTGAGTGAAATATCCATTAAGACGGATGCTTTTTTAGCGTCTTCGTAAAATAGCTCATAAAAATCCCCCATACGATAGAAAAGGAGAATCTCTGGGTTTTCCGCTTTAAGTCGTAAATACTGTTGCATCATTGGGGTATGCTTTTCAGAAGCTTTTACAGTCACAAATTATCCTAATGGTCGTCATGGCAATAAATTACTGCCTAGAATACGTGAATAGCGTCTCGGGTAAAAGTTACAATAGGTAGATAGCGAATAATTGATGAGGGCAACATGAAAAAAAATATTGAATTAGCCACACAACTCGCGGATAACTTACTCGAAAAAGGGTGGATGATGAGTTGTGCCGAATCCTGTACTGGGGGGGGAGTGGCTTATGTTGCGACAGAAATTGCAGGCAGTTCACAGTGGTTTGAAAGAGGTTTTGTTACCTACACCAATGAAGCAAAACATCAGATGCTGGCGGTGGATGTGGAGACTATAGAGAGATATGGCGCCGTGAGTCAATCAGTGGTTCGTGAAATGGCGGCGGGAGCACTTACTTTTTCTAATGCTCAAATATCTGTTGCCATCAGTGGTATCGCAGGACCAGGAGGGGCAACAGAAGGCAAACCGGTGGGTACTGTCTGTTTTGGTTGGCAAACTGTGGAAGGAGAGCAGCGGCAGGAAACCTGTCAATTTATAGGTAACCGACAAGAAGTCAGAGAGCAAGCGATAGAGCATGCCTATAAAGGTCTGATTTTAATGACGAGTTAATCACAAGGAAATAGTAAGTTATGATGTTTGATGAGTAGTGACTCTCACTTTATTCAAAAAAAATGCACACAGGTATAGACACTGTATGAATAGACAGTATACTTGGCTGCATTAAAGTAAATGACGTTTTGTTCTGGAGATACTAAATGAACGACAACAAACAAAAAGCATTAGCCGCGGCCTTAGGTCAAATTGAAAAGCAATTTGGTAAAGGGTCAATCATGAGGCTTGGCGACAACCGTACCATGGATGTTGAAACTATTTCGACTGGGTCACTGTCGTTGGATATCGCTCTTGGTGCTGGTGGTTTGCCAATGGGTCGTATTGTTGAAGTATATGGACCAGAAAGCTCAGGCAAAACGACACTAACACTTGAACTTATAGCGTCCGCTCAGCGTGTAGGGAAAACCTGTGCATTTATCGATGCAGAGCACGCACTTGATCCGATTTATGCTAAGAAACTGGGTGTCGACATTGATGAACTGTTGGTTTCTCAACCGGACAACGGTGAGCAAGCATTAGAGATTTGTGATGCATTAGCACGTTCAGGAGCTGTAGATGTCATAGTTATTGACTCCGTAGCTGCGCTAACACCAAAAGCAGAAATTGAAGGTGAAATGGGTGACACCCACATGGGTCTTCAAGCTCGTATGCTTTCCCAAGCAATGCGTAAGCTAACCGGTAATCTAAAACAGTCTAACTGTATGTGTGTCTTCATCAATCAGATTCGAATGAAAATTGGTGTGATGTTTGGTAATCCAGAGACAACAACGGGTGGTAATGCACTTAAGTTCTATGCTTCAGTTCGTTTGGACATTCGCCGCACTGGCGCTGTAAAAGAGGGCGACGAAGTTGTGGGTAACGAAACGCGTATTAAAGTGGTGAAAAATAAAATTGCAGCCCCATTTAGACAAGCTGAAACACAGATTCTTTACGGTCAAGGTTTTAATCGATTCGGTGAGTTGATTGATCTTGGTGTAAAGAACCAGTTAGTTGATAAAGCGGGTGCTTGGTATAGTTATAAAGGCAGCAAAATTGGTCAAGGAAAAGCCAATTCATGCAAATTCCTACGTGAGAACCCAGAAATAGCTAATGAGATTGATACAATTTTGCGCGATCTTTTGCTAAAACCGGCCGCAGAACAAGCCGAAGAGAAAAAGAAAGAGAAAAAAGAGATCGCTGAAGAGTCATAAGAAACACTAGACTATTACCACGTTGGTATCTCAAAGCCCTGATCAGTCAGGGCTTTACTCTATTTCTAATAATAAATCGCAACTAAAACTCAACATTTACACTTAAAACTAGCTGTACTCCCCCTCCTTGTTTTACAATAACCGCTATTCAATTTGCTAAATGGTCCATCAAATGATGCTGGTTCATTAGCACAACTTAACATTAAACATTCTATCAGGACGAGCCGCATGTATATGAGCACTGACGAGATTCGCCGTGCGTTTCTAGCGTTCTTTGAAAGCAAAGGACATCAAATTGTTTCAAGTTCATCATTAGTTCCAGACAATGATCCAACACTGCTGTTTACTAATGCGGGAATGAACCAGTTTAAAGACGTATTCTTAGGTACCGAAAAGCGAAATTATACACGCGCCACAACATCACAGCGTTGTGTACGTGCTGGTGGCAAACACAACGATCTCGAAAATGTTGGTTTTACTGCGCGCCACCATACCTTCTTTGAAATGTTAGGAAACTTCAGTTTTGGTGATTATTTCAAACAAGATTCAATTAAGTATGCGTGGGAGTTTTTAACAGACGTATTAAAATTGCCAAAAGAGCGTTTATTAGTCACCGTGTATGCCACTGATGAAGATGCATTTAAGATCTGGAATGAAGAAGTCGGGATCCCTGCTGATCGCATCGTACGTATTGGCGATAATAAAGGCGCACCTTTTGCGTCAGATAACTTCTGGCAGATGGGTGATACGGGTCCATGTGGCCCATGCTCAGAGATCTTTTATGATCACGGTGAACATATTTGGGGTGGACGCCCTGGAACTCCTGAAGAAGATGGAGATCGCTTCATTGAGATCTGGAATAACGTATTCATGCAGTTTAACCGTCAAGCAGATGGAACCATGGATCCGTTACCTAAACCGTCAGTTGATACGGGTATGGGTTTAGAGCGTATTGCCGCGATTATGCAAGATGTTCACTCTAACTACGAAATTGATATTTTTGATACGTTGATCAAAGCGACAGCAAAAGTGATCGGAACCGAAGATCTCAGTAATCAATCACTCCGAGTGGTTGCGGATCACATCCGTTCATGTTCTTTTCTGATTGTTGACGGTGTGATGCCTTCTAATGAAGGTCGTGGTTACGTGCTTCGTCGTATTATCCGACGCGCTGTTAGGCACGGCAATAAGTTAGGGGCGACGGGTTCATATTTTTACAAATTAGTGGATGTCCTTGCCGATGTTATGGGAGTCGCTGGCGAAGAGCTGAAAAAACAGCAAGCGCTGGTAGAGAAAGTACTCAAGATTGAAGAAGAGAATTTTGGTCGAACTCTAGAGCGAGGAATGGTGATTCTAGCTGAGGCGCTTGATAATTTAGAGGGCGATGTACTCGATGGCGACACGGTATTCAAACTTTATGATACCTATGGTTTTCCTGCAGATTTGACCAATGATGTTGCGCGTGAAAGAGAGTTAACCATTGATGAAGCTGGTTTTGAAACGGCAATGAATGCGCAGCGTCAGCGTGCGCGTGAAGCTGGACAGTTTGGCACAGATTACAATGATGTCATTAAAATCGATTCAACAACCGAATTTTCTGGTTATACCTCAACCAGCGAGAACACATCAGTGATTGCTCTGTTTAGAGATGGTGAGTCCGTTGACTCTCTGACTGCAGGTGATAATGCCATTATCATTTTGCAACAGACACCATTCTATGCCGAGTCTGGTGGTCAAGCCGGTGATAGCGGTGAGCTAAGCACCAGTGCTGGAACATTTGTGGTCAAGGATACTAAGAAGATTGGCAGTGCAATTGGTCACTATGGCACACTGGTTGAAGGTGTTATTGCCATTGAAGATAATATACAGGCAAATGTTGATAAGGCGCGTCGTTTAGCGACCACGTTGAATCACTCAGCAACGCACCTTCTTCATGCTGCATTGCGTGAAGAGCTTGGTGAGCACGTGACACAGAAAGGCTCTTTAGTAAGGGCTGAGAATTTGCGTTTTGATTTTTCAAATCTAGAAGCAGTGACCCACGAACAGCTGCGTAATGTTGAGCGCATGGTCAACCAGCAGGTACGTATTAATAACACGATTGAAACTGACATCATGGATATTGAATCCGCGAAACAAAATGGGGCAATGGCTCTGTTTGGCGAAAAATACGATGATGAAGTGAGAGTGCTTTCAATGGGTGCTTTCTCTACTGAGCTGTGTGGTGGTATCCATGCAGCGAGTACTGGTGATATAGGTTTATTTAAGATCATCTCTGAAAATGGCATTGCGGCGGGAATACGTCGAATTGAAGCGGTCACTGGTGAAGCTGCACTTGATGCGATAGAAGCACAAGAGCTGCAAGGTCAAACTAAATTCAATGAGATGGTCACTAAAACTAAATCACTTGAGAAAGAGATCCAACAGCTCAAAGGCAAACTAGCCTCTCAAGAAGGAGCAAGCCTTGCCAGTAAAGTGATTGAAATATCAGGAACAAAAGTACTGATCAGTCAATTAAATGGTGCAGAGAATAAAGCACTGCGAGGTATGGTTGATGAGCTTAAAAATCAGCTAGGCAGTGCGATTATCATGCTAGGTAACGTCAATGATGATAAGGTCGGTTTGATTGCTGGTGTTACCAAAGATTTAATCGGGAAAGTGAAAGCGGGTGAGTTAGTTAATATGGTTGCTCAGCAAGTCGGTGGTAAGGGCGGTGGGCGTCCTGACATGGCTCAAGCTGGTGGTACGGATGCTAAAGCATTACCTGCGGCATTATCAAGTGTCGAAGCATGGTTAGCTGAACGTTTGTAAAAACTTAATGTAAGTCATTCATTCATCATTTAGATAAGTGACTTATCCATTAATAAGAGTTGAGTAGTTTATTATGTTAACTATTTATGTTACCAATAGACTACTGGATTGTGACCATTTAGTTTTTTAAAAAAATGCTGATGGTCACAATTGTAGCCTCGACCATTTTTTTAAAAATTATTTGGTTATTAGTAAGGCTGGAATCAGTAATAACGCTTTTTGCTGCGTGACTGAAAATGAAATTCTAATAATTAATTGAGAAAACTCAAGGAGCACTCTAATGCTAATTTTGACACGCCGCGTAGGTGAGACACTAATGATCGGTGATGAAGTAACGGTAACTGTTTTGGGCGTTAAGGGTAACCAAGTACGTATCGGAGTGAATGCACCGAAAGAAATATCTGTGCATAGAGAAGAAATATATATGCGCATTCAAGCTGAAAAAGGCGCAGCAACAACACCATCTGGAAATTTTTAAGTCGAGGAAGTTGAGTTGAATTTCTTTATTTAGTCCTATTTTTGGGCTGCTTTTAACTCAGATTGTTTGTTTCCTGTTCGAACGCACGCTTTTCGATGGATTTTACCAAGAAAAGGTTTGACATATTTTTGGTAAATCGTAATATGTGCCTCCGCAAGACGGTGAGGTGGCCGAGAGGCTGAAGGCGCTCCCCTGCTAAGGGAGTATGTGGTTTATCCCGCATCGAGGGTTCGAATCCCTCCCTCACCGCCATTCTTGCTTCTCTACTTTGTAAATAGAGATTAGTGCGCTAGTAGCTCAGCTGGATAGAGTACTTGGCTACGAACCAGGCGGTCGGAGGTTCGAATCCTTCCTGGCGCACCATTATTTTTGAAATAGAAAACGGTAAAATAAAAAGTAGTA
>JAESQY010000144.1 GCA_016764915.1 Aliivibrio sp.
AATGGAATTCTATGTTCTTCGTGTACAACGAATAGATCAACGACAGTATGATCTATCTCAACCCTCTCTAGTACACTAGACGTAAGGATCTTTTTTCCCATTCGACGAAATTCTCTCTTGGCTACTCGTTCGCCTTTCTTTGCTGCTAATACTTCGAACGGTGTTTTCTTTTTAACCCGTACCCTTACAGACTCGTATTTGGGATATGGATATTTTGTACCGTGCGTTAAGTTATATTGTCGAACTTTACGCTTAACTCGCCGATGTGCCGAGTTGATATTGATCTTTCGGCCAGAAATAACTCTTTCAACTGCTTGTTCCATTATCGAATCAGCAATTGGTGAAACTTTAGCCCCTCTATTTCCTCTACTCTTAAAGTCAGGTGCTAAACTAACCGGGTTATAACCAGAGGCTCTGAAAACTAACCACCACCTGTACATTGATATCGCACTTGGAATATTCCTGTCGTGTAACCGTTGTAGTGAGACGCGATGTGGTTCGATGGTCTTGGGAATGATTTTTTCGCACTTACTGGCTAAATAACGAAAAATACTTAGACGAAAATTAATCTGAGTGGCTATATTGTCAGGAAATGCGGATATATCTTGATATGTTGCTTCGTCGACATCGTTGGTATCAACAACCCTATCATTAGGCTCAAGCTTTTCTTGCTGAAGTGCTGACTTCCTATGAAAACTCGAAAATGATTTTTTAGGCATAGCAACCCAATTCAAATTCAGACTCGAGTGATATTGGGGTCTCTAAGCTAGTTTGGAGTAAGTTTCGAGAGAGCAAATTGCACAGGAATGGTAATATTTTTCTTCCATTTAGGCCAAGCTGTAGTCCTAAACTCTTTGCGGTTTGCGTACCATTCATTTTTAAGGTGGAAAGGAGAGTTTGATGGACGTCGTTCAAGTTATCTCTTGAGGCATATCGATGCAAAAGCTTAAGGTTGCTAAATATGACCTCATCCAGTATTTCTTCCTCTGTAACCAGTTCTAGCTCCAAACCCAACTCAAACGCGCCTTGGACTTTTGCTTCCCATTCACACTGAAATTCCTCTTTTGAGCTTTCCATATCGGACTTTACTTCGTACAACTTATATTCACCGGTATCAAATTGAACTAGAAAGTCTGGAACATAGGTATGGGCCTTACCATTTAGACAGTATGAAAATCTTATCGGCTGAGAACAAAAGCGAACGATACTTGACTCGAAATCAAAATGATAACAAGCGGCACATTCTAAAAAAGATTCTACCGTAACTCTTTTTCCCATCTTAGCACTGACGTAACGGTGTATGTTTTTTCCACGTGACTTAGTTAGGTTTCGAGCTGGGGTATCAAATGCACTTTCAAGTGCAACCAGGGTGGCAGTAGAAGCAGAAAGTAGAGCAGACATAAAATTGCCTCTTCACGATTTTGTCGTAAACTTACATAAGTTTAGACCATGAAGAGGCAATATCAAATTATGGCTGTACCAAATATCAATATATGGATGTAAATATCAATTTATGGTTGTTTCAACAGTTATTTCCGAATCGAGTCAGGTTTACTCTTTTCCGTAAACGTTGTTCTCTTGCTCTTGTACTCTGATGAAAGTAGTACGCTTTGTTAGCTCTCTAAGCCTTGCTGCGCCTACATATGTACATGTTGAGCGTACGCCACCAAGGATGTCAGAAATCGTGTGATGAACACTGCCACGGTATGGTAATAGCACGGTTTTTCCTTCAGCTGCGCGGTATTTAGCAACGCCACCTGAGTGCTTCGCCATTGCGCTTTCTGAAGACATTCCATAGAATTTCATGAACTGCTTGCCATCTTTTTCTACAACATCGCCACCGCTTTCAGTGTGACCCGCTAGCATGCCGCCAAGCATCACAAAATCTGCGCCGCCGCCGAATGCTTTAGATACGTCTCCAGCACATGAACAGCCGCCATCGCCAATAATACGACCACCAAGACCGTGGGCGGCATCTGCACACTCAATGATTGCAGAAAGTTGTGGGTAACCAACACCGGTTTTAACACGCGTTGTACATACAGAACCTGGGCCGATACCCACTTTAACGATATCAGCACCAGCAAGAATAAGTTCTTCAACCATATCACCAGTAACCACGTTACCAGCACTGATCACCTTGTCTGGGAATTCAGCACGAACACGCTCAACGTATTGAACTAGGTGCTCTGAATAGCCATTAGCGATATCGATACAGATGAAGATTAGTTCATCTGAAAGCGCCATCACATCTTTGGTCTTTTGAAAGTCAGCATCAGAAGTACCGGTTGATACCATTGAATTGTTCAGTGTCTTTTTATCATTACTGCTGACAAAACCTGACCAATCTTCAACGGTGTAATGTTTATGAATAGCCGTCATTACACCGTGTTCAGCCAATGCTTGAGCCATTGCGAAACTACCAACAGAATCCATATTTGCTGCAATTACTGGAACGCCTGACCACTTGCGACCGCTGTGCTTAAACGTAAATTCACGTTCAAGCTCTACTTGAGAACGGCTTTTTAGAGTAGAACGCTTGGGACGGAAAAGTACATCTTTGAAACCAAGCTTAAGTTCTTGTTCGATACGCATGTGAAATCCTTATTAATAATCGTAAAGAATTACCAAAATTGGGTCTTTCGATGGATGTCATATTTATTCTGGTTACCATTTTTAACCAGATGGTGAATTACACGCAAAAAAAAACCGAAGCGTTGGTAGACGCTCCGGTTTTCAGCATTATACGAGCAGATTTTAAGAATGCAACCTAGATTGCCTGGTTTATAGGTTTTTTATTTTGCAAAGTGACGCAACCGATTGCTATTTATTGATATGACAGAATTATTAAAATGCGACTTTTTTACCAATCCGCTGGCGTTTTTCTATGATATGATCCGCGAAAATCCCCAACGACTATGACCAAAGATGAAATTTCCTGGCCAACGTAAGTCTAAACATTATTTTCCTGTTAGTGCTCGAGATCCACGTGCAACTCAAGCTCAACAATCTCCAAAACTCACGCGCCCATACCCTATCGGTGTAGGACAGACCATTGTTGATATTGAAGCCAAAGTTGATGCTGATTTTTTACATCGTCATAATTTAAGTAAGGGACACTCCCTTGTTCTTGAAGAGAGTAAAGCGGATGCGTTATATCTAGAGCTTAAGTCACGCGGCTTGATTTCTCATGAATACCCTGGCGATACTATCGGCAACACACTTCATAACTACTCTGTTTTAGCGGACAGTAAATCGATGTTGTTGGGAGTGATGAGCAAAGATCTTCAAATTGGATCACATGCCTATCGTTATCTTTGTAAGACGTCGAGCAGAATGAATCTTGATCATCTTGAAGCCGTCGATGGACCTATTGGTCGTTGTTACACTTTGATTTCAGAAGATGGAGAGCGAACGTTTGCCATCAATGAAGGTAAGATGAATCAACTGAACCCTTCTAGTATTCCTACCCCTGCATTTAAAAAAGCATCCGCACTGGTTATCTCTTCCTATTTGGTTCGTGGACAAAAAGGCGACCCAATGTTGGACTCTGTGATGAAGTCCATTAAAGCGGCCAAAGCGAACAACGTACCTGTGGTATTAACTCTTGGTACGAAGTACGTAATTGAAGGCAATAGTGAATGGTGGCAAGCCTTCTTAAAAGAGCACGTTACCGTTGTAGCGATGAATGAAGAAGAAGCAGAAGCATTAACTGGTGAGTCTGATCCGCTGCTTGCCGCTGATAAAGCGCTGGAGTGGGTAGATTTGGTTCTATGTACAGCGGGGCCTTTAGGATTGTATATGGCGGGTTATACTGATGACGAATCAAAGCGTGAATCTAGCCTTGAATTGTTACAGGGTAGCATTGCCAATTTTAATCAGTATGAATTCAGCCGAGCAATGGTGAAAGAGTCTTGTGAACATCCGATTAAAATCTATTCACATATATCTCCATTTATGGGGGGGCCGGTTGAAATTAAAAACACCAACGGCGCTGGAGATGCCGCGCTCTCCGCTTTAATTCATGATATGTCTGCCAACTTATACCATAAGCGTAACGTACCGAATTCAAGCAAACATAAAGCTGAGTTTTTAACCTACTCATCCTTATCTCAAATCTGTTGTTATTCAAGTCGTGTCTGTTATGAAGTGTTAATTCAGCACTCACCTAGGTTGTCGAGAACACTGCCTGAGCGTGAGGACAGTTTAGAAGATACATCTTGGGAAAAGTAATAATATGAAAGCCGGCTCATTTAAGTCGGCTTTTTTAATGAATTTAAAAAATTTTATGTGCGATAAAGCACCTTGATAATATGGTAACCAAATTTGGTTTTGATTGGGCCAAGTGGTACTAGTGTTTCACCAGAAAATACCGCTTTATCAAATGCTGGTACCATCGACCCTTTTTTGAATTCACCCAAATCTCCCCCACGCTTCCCGGAAGGACAGCTTGAATATTTTTTTGCAAGTGTTTGGAACTTAGCGCCTTTCTTTAATTGTTCGATAATATCGTTCGCTAAGTCTTGATGTTTTACTAAAATATGGAGTGCGGCTGCAGTTTTAGCCATTTGATGCCCTTACAATCGTTGTATAATCTTAAGTATATCAGTCAGCCGCTTTAATGAAAATCTGCGCTGCATATCAAATATATTGTATAGTTAATGTCTTCATTTCTCATTAACGATAATTGGCACTATTATTCAGTCAATTCTATCCTTTAAACTATGTGAGTATTAATCTCTAGAGTGGTTTTATGAAAAGCAAAGCTAATCAATCTCAAGGCATGCTGTTGTTTAAATTAACGGCCAGTCAAACATTTGCAATTGGTACATTAAAAGTACGTGAAATAGTGCCTTTTGTCCCTTTAACCACAATACCTTATTCTCATCACCATGTACTTGGCACTGCCATTGTCAGGGATATGACTATTCCGGTTATCGATATGGCTGCTGCTGTTGGTTTTCGCCCGATTCATAAGAGTGAAAGAGAAAACTGTTACATCATTATCACCGATTGTATGCGAACGATTGTCGGATTTTTAGTGCGAGGTATTGAAAAAATTACTGAGTGTAATTGGAAAGAGATCGAACCAGCGCCCGAAACTGTCGGCAGTAATGCCTATTTAACGGGTGTGACTCGAATTGATGACAAAATTGTTCAGATGCTGGATGTTGAGTTATTACTGTCGAAAATCTATCCGGATACTAACCAAAATCTCTATCCAATTATTGCCGATGTAGACAGAGAACGTCTTAAATCACTTAATATTCTATTAGTGGATGATTCAACGGTAGCGAGAAGACAACTTTCCGCCGCGCTTGATAGCATTAATATCCCGTATCAAATAGGAAAAAATGGCATTGAGGCGCTTGAAATTTTAAAAGCCTCTCATGCAGATGGACGGGCAATCGACATTCTTGTCAGCGACATTGAAATGCCGGGCTTGGATGGTTATGAATTGGCGTTCCAAGTACACAATGATAAAGAGCTTTGTGCAGCGTATATTATTTTGCACACCTCTTTATCCAGTGAGATAAGTGTAGAGCAGGCTCATCAAGTTGGTGCTCATGAGGCGTTAACAAAGTTTGAAGCCACTGAGTTGGTCAATGCGATGTTGCGTGGTGCTGAACATTATGAAGCGCTGGCCACTTAATTAACTGTTGGTTTCTAAAAAATGGGCCTCCATCTCTATAAATAGTGATGGAGGCCCATTTTTATATCTGATAGTAGAATTTAGAAGTAGATTCGCACCACTGAGACGGCAACACATCCCGGACGACGGCATTTTTCTATTTCTACTGAGATCTCTTTTTCTATCTCTAACCCGCCTTTAATTGGCGTTACTTTCAATAGGCGACTTCTAGCGCGAATTCGTTTCCCTGATTTAACCGGATAAGGAAAACGGACTTTATTTAAACCGTAATTAACGGCCATTTTTGCAGTAGGAAACTGACTGTTTTGAGGATCAACACTGTCCGTTAGGGATGAAAGCATTGAAAGAGTCAAAAAACCATGCGCAATTGTCGTTTTAAATGGAGATTCCGAGGTTGAGCGCTCTTGATCCGTATGAATCCACTGATGATCATCTGTCACCATCGCAAATTGATTAATTTTCTCTTGATCGATCACAGCCCACTCACCAACATGGAACTCTTCACCGATGAGGGGTAACAACTCTTGTAATACCGCTTGAGCTTCAGGAATGAGTTTTATCTCTTGCGGCTGAGGAGACATAGCCTCTTTGCTATTAACTAATTGATACTCTTTAACCCAAGTCACAATATGACTGTTGTTCGCTTTGGACAAAAACTCAGTCCAATAATCCATGATCGTAGGTGACATCCAGTCTTTTAATTCAAACGGGTATTTGGTGAGAGACTCACGTTTATGTTTGAGCATATCCACTACTTTCATGTAAGAATCCTTTGAAATCTATTAGTCCAAAATCACTAATAAGTATGAAGTGGTATAATTCTGAATTAGATCACAAATTTGTGCAATATTTTTCGAGCGTACATGTGTATGATGAAACTTTTTTATCCTGTTAAATCAGCACACTAGGTAGAATTAGCATAATAAATAATCGAAAATATTTATTGTAGGTGTGTGATATGTGTAGATATTTTAACAAGAAGTCACTGATAGATTACTCATTTATACTTTTGTTGCCTTACGCTTCATTACGGCGATAGTGAGGCGACTGCTACAAACCATTTGGTTAGAACTGTTACAGATATCTATCTGCCATACTTGGGTTTTAATTCCTATATGAATTGGGGTTGCCGTTCCCGTCACAATACCTGAACGAACGGCTTTTATGTGATTGGCATTAATATCAAGCCCAATACAGAAGTGGTTTTCATCAACGCACATGTTAGCGGCAATGGAACCGAGTGACTCCGCAAGTAGTACAGATGCTCCGCCATGTAACATCCCCAAAGGTTGATGAGTGCGTGCATCTACAGGCATGGTTGCCGATAAACTGTTTTCCGTAAATTGACTGTATTCAATCCCTAAGCACTCCATCGCCGTATTTTTTGAAGTGAGGTTAAGTGATTGCAAATCAAATTGTTGTTTCCAGATAGCCATGTCCGACCCTTAATGTCTGCTTGAAACTGTATCATAACCTACTGATTCAATTTAGTCCTCGACTCTACTTTCTAGTAGGATAAAATTAGCAATAAATACCAATATAAGGATGTTTAATTATGATTTCTAAAAGAGCGGTTGCAACAAGCCTATTATGTGCACTTTTAGCAGCTTGCAGCTCGTCACCCACAGGTCGAAGTCAGGTTATTCTGTTTTCAAGTGATGAAATGTCACAGCTTGGTATTCAATCTTTCGAACAGTTGAAGAAACAAGAGAAGATTAGCAGTGATAAAGCGTTGAGCCAATACGTCCAATGTGTTGCTAAGACCATAACCGATAAAGTCCCAGCACAAGCAGATTTCAGCCAGTGGGAGGTTGTCCTTTTTGAGAGCGAACAAGTTAATGCATTTGCTTTACCTGGCGGAAAAATTGGTGTTTATACTGGCTTACTTAAAGTAGCAACAAATCAAGATCAACTTGCGACGGTAATAGGACATGAAGTTGCCCACGTTTTAGCTAATCACGGTAACGAACGAATGTCACACGGTCAACTTGCAGATATTGGATTAAAAATCTCAAGTATTGCTATAGAGGGCAGCGAATACCACGACAGTGCAATGGGTGCTTTAGGCCTAGGTGTACAGTACGGGATTATGTTGCCATATGGCCGCTCACAAGAGTCTGAAGCCGATATAATAGGAGTAGAGTTGATGGCTAAAGCTGGCTTTGATCCGAACCAGAGCATGCAACTGTGGAAGAATATGGCTAAGCAGTCTAAAAGTCAGCCACCAGAGCTTTTATCAACCCACCCTTCGAATAGTACGCGCATTGAAGATCTAACTACTGCGGTTGGTGCGCTTCCGCCTTACAAAGGCCTGAGCCCTGTTTGTGGCGAATAACAGTAATATTGATACTTTTATCATTTTGTTGTGAGTATGTGATATTCCGCCTATTAATTTAGTTGTAATTGGCTTATATTTAGACCTTAAAGGAATTTAAAATCATAAAATTCACACCTTTAATAGGCAGTGAAAAGAACAACTTCACCTTTGCTTGCACATTATGGAAAGAGAAGAGGCATCGCTCATCTCTTTCCATTTTTTCATCTTCATTTTCAGCCACAACCATCGTGACTTTATCTAATGACTCCTCTACAATCCTCGCGTTATTAGATTTCTAGAGGTTCACATGTTCAACAAAAGCGTCATCACTAACGTCATTTCTCTGATTATTTTATTTATTGGTTATCAAATTGATCAACCGGTTGTCATTTTCTGTGGCTTATTTGCCTTCTCTGGCGCGTTAACTAATTGGCTCGCGATTCACATGTTATTTGAGAAAGTGCCTGGTCTGTATGGTTCAGGGGTTATTCCTTCTAGATTTGAAGAGTTTAAACGAAGCATCCAGAGTTTAATGATGGAACAATTTTTTACCCAAGAGAATGTCGATCGTTTCTTGCAAAAAGAGATGTCAGGCTCAGTCAATATAGATTTGAATCCAGTGATACAACAAATTGACTTGTCACCGACTTTTGATTCATTGGTTGAGGTAATCAGTAATTCGTCTTTTGGTAGCATGCTTGCAATGGTCGGTGGTGCTGAAGCCTTGCAACCTTTACGCGAACCTTTTATTGAAAAAATGAAATCTTCTATTGTCGATATTAGTCAACAAGATAATTTCAAGCACGCGTTAAAGAACCAGTTCGAGAAGCCTGAGTTATTCCATGAAATGAAACGCTCAATCGAAGATATCATCGAACAGCGATTAAATGAACTCACACCACAAATAGTTAAAGAGATGGTACAAAAGATCATTAAAGAGCATTTAGGGTGGCTCGTGGTTTGGGGCGGAGTATTTGGTGGCCTTATAGGCATTATTTCCGCTTATATGTCTATATTATAATAACAATATAAACCCTTTCTTTATAAAACCCGTTGAGATAAATATATCATGGCGGGGTTTAATACTATTTCAATTATAAATATTTACGCTCTATCACTTTACTAAATGTATCGATAGATATAATCTTACTTGTTATACAAATGTAGCATTATTATTAATTTAATTGTTATTTGTATCAATAGTGATCATATTCAATCAATACAAAAAATAAAGAGGTTATGGCTATAGATATTTTATTTTGTACTCCTTTCTTTAGCTCATCCCACATATTCCTAAATGCTTCCTCGCTTCTAACATCGGAGGTGGCTTGATGATTAATGACAAGAGTAGGATCAGTTTAAGTATAAAATATGGGATTATTCTTTTTTTACTGCTTTGTTCAATCGGACTTTCATTAACTGTTTATCATACCAACAAGTTTAAAGAGGTCACTGATAATGCATTGAGTCTGTTCAATCGGACTCTACAGCAAAATTTACACGAAGAGCTCAAAGAGACGGGTCTTATCATTTCGGATACACTGGTCAGGAACCTGATAGAGCCTGTAACGTATCGTAATTACGATGAGATTTTCAGCTTGATTCGTCAATTCAAAATTAATCATAAAGTCATATACAGCAATGTCTATGACCAGTCCGGCTTGCTAATACATGATGGTACAGATCTTATAAAACATTATGGTCAGTTTATTACTGAGATATATCCTGAATTTATTGACATTAATAATCCGCTATCACCTTCTACCTATATTAATCAAAATGCGATTCATATCTCATCTCCGATCTATGTAGATGGGAATTTCCTAATTGGTTTTATTCGATTCGGGATGAGGTTTCCACACTTAGAAAAGAGCATTAATAATTTCAAATCACAAATACAAGTTGCAGAATATAAGAACCGTTTAGAGTTGAGGCGGTCAAATTTTATATTCATGGGCTTATTTGGGTTAGTTGCTTGTCTAGCTGCACTTCTTTTTGTTTCGAAAATGTCTAATCCAATAAAAATACTGTCATCACACGCGAAAGCAATAGGAAAAGGTGAATACGATACAAAAGTCTCATTGAATCAAAATGATGAATTTGGTGAACTTGCAGACAATTTAGATCAAATGCGGATTAATTTAAAAAAGCAGTTACTCACCATTCGAAACATGGCATATATTGATGAGTTAACATGTTTACCAAATAGACGATCTTTTACAGATAAAATAGAACAGTTTATTCAACTTGAACTCCCCTTTCATATTCTGTTTATCGATCTTGATGATTTTAAACGCATAAATGATCAATTTGGCCATGAAACTGGCGACATTTATCTCAAAGAGTACTGTAATAATATCACATCGTTTTGTGCCAATAACTTTCCAAACGATTACTTTCACATTGCGAGAATGGGCGGTGATGAGATCACAATATTAATTCAGCAACACGCTCTATCTGTGGTCGATGTCGGACTGTTTTCAAACCAATTGTGTAATGCATTGTCTATTCCCATTAACCTTAAAGATAAACGGTTAGATGTCTCTTTAAGCATTGGGGTCACCAGCTTTCCTCAAGATGCTGATAACTCATCACAACTGCTTTCATACGCTGATATAGCGCTGTATCAAGCAAAATCGTTAGGTAAGAAAATGGCGGTAGTGTTTGATAACAGACTGTTGAAAATGGTATTAGCTGAGTACTCCCTTAAAGATAAACTTAATCATGCGATTGATAACAAACTCTTCTATCTGAACTATCAACCAATTATTGATATCAAATCCAAAAAATCGATAGGCTTTGAAGTGTTAGTTCGCTTAGGTTATGGCGATAATCGAGTCTCCCCGGAAATATTCATACCTCTCGCAGAGAAGATGAGCATTATCGATAAAATTACCTATCAAGTCATTGATCAAGTCTGTTTTGATTTAAAGAACTCAAGTAATTTCTCGGGAACGATATCCATTAATATTTCTGGATTATTGATAGACAGTATCGATTTCTATCATAAAACGATGTCAATTTTGAGTCGTTACGATATTGCTGCAAACCGTATTGCTTTAGAGGTGACGGAAACTGTGATGATCAGTAATTTTGAAAGTGCCATTGAAGGGTTGAAGCGTTTGAAAAAAGCCGGATTCACAATCTATCTAGACGATTTTGGCTCAGGCTACTCTTCATTGAAATATTTACAAAAACTGCCGATCGACATTGTAAAAATTGATAAGAACCTAATACAAAACGCCGCGAATGGGATTTCTATTTTTAGTTCGATCATTAACTTGTGTAAAGCGTTAGAGCTCAAAATTGTAGTTGAAGGTGTCGAAACCCTACAGCAATTGGATATCTGTCATCAAACGGGCTGTGATTTGGTTCAGGGTTACTATTTTTCAAAGCCTATGAAATGGAACGATTGCAAACCATACCAAAACACCCTAGTCGAATTTATTGGGCAAGCCACTTTGAGTGAACCAATAAAGATTGATCCCGTATGAGTTTCACTTCAAATAAGGCGTCTCTAGCAACGATACCTACGCCTTTGGGCGTCCCAGTCATTACAATATCGCCATCTTGTAAGCTCATGAATGATTGAATCTCTTCTAAGATATTATCCGCAGTGTGAAGCATTTGGGCAGTGGTCGCACTTTGAATGACATCGCCATTGATGGTTAATTCAAAAAAGTATTCACTTTTACCTGGCGCTATAGCCACGAAATGACTAAACAGTGCCGAGTGATTAAACGCTTTGGCTCTCTCCCACGGTAAGCTTTTCTCCTTTAGCTTATTCTGTAGCTTACGCTTGGTTAAATCCAGTCCAACGCCTACTCCTTGAAATCGGCCTTCAAGGTAGAGAAAACAGACTTCAGTTTCAAAATGCAGCTCTTCGTGAATGTAGGAGTGCAATTCAGTGGTAATTGCAGAGTTGGGTTTGCAAAATAGCACCATCTCATCCGGAATTTCATTGTTTAGCTCTTTAATATGCTCGCTGTAATTGCGACCAACACAAACAACTTTACTCGGGATTAGGGTTCGGTCTTCGAATCTTATTGTATTCATCATCACTCCTTGATGGTGCTAATTATTGTTAATGTTGGGTCTGATTCTCTTCAGTGTAGAACTTACCGAAATAGGTCTCCATTACTTCTGGCGTTAACTTTCCTTCCACTTCGAGTTTTTTAAGTTCTGCTACAATCTTTTTCTGCTCCTCAATCGTTGGCAGTGCTTCTTCGGTGATGTCATCTAGCTGTTCCATCTCTTGTTGTAGATCTTTCATTTACAGTACTCTTTATAAATATATTGCCTAATGGTACCGAAGTTTGTTTGAGGAATAAAATAGAAATAGATATTTTTTGTTTTTGCTTCCGTTTGATTTACCATGCACTATCACTTTTTTGAGACTTTCCCCATGACCACTGTTCTTGTAATCGGTTACGTTTGGCCAGAGCCGAACTCTTCTGCCGCTGGTACTCACATGATGTCGTTGCTTAACCTGTTTAAGAAACAGAATTGGCGAGTGATTTTTGCAACTCCAGCCCAACACAGTGACCACATGGTTGACCTGTCTCAATTTGGTATTGAAAGTAACGCCATTACACTTAATGACAGTAGCTTTGATCACTACCTTGAAGAGGTATCACCTGATATCGTCATGTTTGACCGCTTTATGATGGAGGAACAATTTGGCTGGCGTGTGCGAAAGTCTGCCCCTAATGCGATGGCAATATTGGATACAGAAGATCTACAGTGTCTTCGAAATGCTCGACACTTGGCGCATAAACAGAGTCGTTCAATGACCAATAGTGATCTGTTTACCTCCGATATTGCCAAACGAGAAATTGCGGCTATTGCACGATCTGATCTGTCGTTAATCATTTCAAGTTACGAGTATGAACTGTTAACGACTGCCTTCAACATCGACCCTAAAATCTTGCATCACTTGCCCTTTATGGTGTCGAAAACGCACGTTAACAGCCTTCCCTATTCTAACCGTGAACATTTTGTGGTCATTGGTAATTTTAGACACGCACCCAATTGGGACTCTGTACTCTATCTACAACAGTTGTGGCCACTTATTCGTAAACAACTTCCAAAAGCAGAACTGCATATCTATGGATCTTACCCACCGCCAAAAGCGACCGCACTGCACAATGTCAAACAGGGCTTCATGATTAAGGGATGGGCAGATGATGCACTTGAAGTGATAGGTCAAGCAAAGGTTTGTCTGGCCCCACTTCGTTTTGGTGCGGGGATCAAAGGAAAACTGCTTGATGCCATGTTGGTGTCTACCCCCAGTATCACTACCGATATTGGCATTGAAGGGATGACTGACGGAAATGAATGGCCTGGTGCCATTGCCAATGACGCAGAACAGTTTGTACAGCAAGCCATCAATCTGTATCAGAATGAAGATGAGTGGAATCGGGCCGTTGCAAACTGTGGCAGCGCACTCGAGATGTTTGATGCGGCACCTTTAGGCTTACGTTTAATAGAGAGCATTCATGGTATACAATCTACGCTGACACAACACAGAGAAGATAATTTTCTCGGTGCGATGCTCAATCATCACAGCATGAAGAGCACTCAGTATATGTCGCAGTGGATTGAAGTTAAAAACAAACTGGAAACCATTGAACATAATTAACGTTATAGGGCTGTTATTTCCTTTTTCACTTCACGCTCAGTAAACACTACAAAGGCTCGGCGATTAAGTGCATTTGCTTTTAGATTATGCTCTTGAATCATAGGGCTATCTTCACCGAATGCCTTCACTTCCCAGATGTATTTGTCAGTCTCGACCAAACTTTGAAGATAATTCTGCACGGCAAGTGCTCGTTTTTTCGCAAGACGTTTGTTATAACTTTTAGCACCTTGGTAATCAGTATGCCCGGCAATTAATATTCTGCCTGTCACTGCGTGCAGTTTCGTTGCAAAAGCGTCCAGCTCTAGTTTATCTTGATCGTTTAATTCTGATTTATCAAATTCGAAATGTGATGCTGAGGTGACATACACTTTTCTTTTAGGTTCAGGTGGCAAACAATTTGAATTACTGTCTTTTTCTAAGATTTGTTCAAAAACCAGGTACGCTCGTCTATTTGCTGCGTTGGCCTTTAATGAAACACCTTTAATCAAAGGTTTTGTTTCACCATAGTATTTTAATTCCCATTGATAATCGCTTGGATGCAAATCATTAGAGATGTGTTGTTTGATGGATTCAGCGCGGCGTTTAGACAGTTGTTCGTTATACCGATTGCTCCCTTGATAATCGGTATGCGCAACAATAGCAATTCTCCCTTTCATTCCCTTTATGCTTGAAGAGAATTGATCTAAGGAGCGGTAATCGTCCTTTTTGAGTACTGATTGGTCAAAATCAAAATGTTCGGCAACAGCGATGTGTATTTCACGTTCAGGTACTAAGCACTCTTGAATGAGAAACTTATGAACGGATTCGTCGTATTTATCAATATTATCGCTACTGACGTAGGTATCTGTAGCACAACCTGACACTACCAATAACAAGATTGTAGATAGAGTGAGGCGACAGTGATTCATTGTTCTGAAATATGGCTTCATGGTCGTCCTATTATATTTTTCCGACTAGGTTAACGAATACACCTCTGGCGTTGTAGTCATCTTCATGAACCAAGTCATCTTCAAACGCAGAGAAGTTATAACCAATACCGATCTTAAAGTTATCGGTCAGGTGTTTATTGACCGAGAGTAGTGCTCCGTGCTCAAGTTGATCATACGCTCTGTCCACTTTCCAGTGGTACTCGCCCGTTAGGTCCCAATCTTTCATTACGTAATAACTGGCACTCAATCCTGTTAAATATATGTCGTTATTAACGTTAACTACGGCGCCTGATTCTCTGTTAAAAACCTCATCTTTCTGTTTGTATGCCAGCTTTGCACCAAGGTCGATATGTGCATTCCACGAGTATATTCCTTCAGTTTCAAAGATATGACTCTCTTCATCACTGTAATCGACATCCCTATTTAATGCATCAAGATCAACTAGATAAGTGTAACGAGCCAACAGGTTTAATCTGTCGTTATAAATAGGCCTGTAGGCAATACCAACATTACTTTCAATAAACCGTTCAATAACTTGTTGCTTGGTTTGATTAACCGTCTTTGAGTAGTTGAATTTGGCAAATAGGGTGTATTCATCTGTTAAGTGATGCGTGTATCGATTCGTTGTGACGTATTGATCAATTTTTTCTGTTCCGACATCGATTCGGTACTCAAATTTGTTTTTTAGATTGTAATTATCTTTTTCTAAACTGGTATTAAAGCTTACAGCAGTACGCTCTACATTATCGGCTTGGTCTTGGTACTCGATTTCGCCTTGTTGATATGAAATACCAAAGTCGAAATCATCACTGACATCAACATCAAATCCGAAAGAGTCGATCTGTCCTTTGCCGTTATTTTCTTTGACAAATTGGTTTTCCTGATAAAAATCAACCGTCTCAGTTAGCGTCACTTTTTGTCCAAAAACCACACTATTCTGATCTTCGTATTGATCATCAACATAGGTGACGTATGTCGTGTAATCACTGCTAATATCGTAACCAATACTTGCTTCAGTCGCATCACCGCGATCACCTGTTGTGTATTCACCCGAAACCGTTAGATCACTGATGATACGGGTCTCGGCACCGACTGCTACGCTGTTATTATCATCATAATTGTCACTGGTCTCTACAGTTGTTTGACCTTTTAGGTACACTTTGTTGTCGCTATCAAAAATATACTCAACGCGTGCACCAGCAAGCGTACCATCGCCTTTTTCATCTTGGTTATTCAATTCGCTGACTTGTTTACCTGCTACGGCAACTTTGATGTTATCGGTCAACATTACTTCCGTTTCGACTTCAAGCTGCTGCGAATCAGTTTCAAGCTTGCCGGAAGTATTTCTCTCTTCAATGGTGGTATATCGAGTGGCAACTTGCGCTGAATCCCCAACTTGAATTCTGGCTTGTACGCCTACTGACTCTTGCTCTAAGTCGTCTGATTGGCTTGCATAGGAGTAGCCCGATTCTTTGTTTTTATACCAAGCTTTAACATCGTTACCGACTGCACCAAACAGCTCTGGAAACAGATCGTATAAATTGGCCACGCCAGTTACTTGTACTGAGTTACCTTCTCTATCTTCAATGCCAGAGTTGATCTCATCAAATGTTAAGCCGCCATCGAAAGAGACAAAATTACTGTCAGCTTGAGTGCCTTCACTGTGTCCTACTTCCGCGGTGACAAAGGTTCCCTCTGTAGCACGAAGAGTCAGATCACCGCCAACCATTTGATAGTTTTGGTTCTCTTTCTCTTCATGAATATAAGTACTTCCCACTCCAACGTAATCATTGAGCCACCCCTTTGCTCGAAGACCATAAGACATAGCTTGTAGCGCTTCGGATGAAACAGGCACGTACTCATAATCAGTGACAAGGTAACTCTCAAATCCTCCTCTTGGCGAATCATCAATCACAGTACCAAAGCTGTCGTTGACGATATCCGTGAGTGGTTTTGTCAGAATAATTCGACCTTGAAATTCATCAATTTCATAATCTCTACCAGGTTGAAGTGGGATGTTTTTCTCTTCTATGCCACTGTTTTTGTTCATGACTCTAATTGACACTTTATCACTACCAGGAACCACTTCCCCATGCTTTAAAAAGTAGAGACTGCCACCAGTCCCTAAAAATTCATCATGGGAATAGAGCGTGTCTGCTTCCGACGCAAACCCGACAATATTGAGCCTGTCTTCACCATATTTGGTGGTACTGCGTGTTCGGTAATCTGCTTTGAACCCATAGAGACTTCGGTTATAGTCTGTTGTGTCAGTTCCTGTAACACCGGTATTGAAGTTACCCCATAAATAATTGGATTTGTCATATTGCAAATCGAGGTACACTTTTCCTTTGGTATTCACTACTTTAGTAATATTTGAGCCATCACCATAATCGCCATAATACATCTCATCATCGTCTTCTAAGATGTCAAAAACCGTTGTATCATCAGCAGCAAATGGGTGCTTAAACATATCTTTAAAATTTGAATCTTTGGTATCTACATGCGTAACAATACGTAATTTGTCACCAAATTTCCCTTGCGAAAAGTAAGCCAAACGCCCTTGATTATAGATATCTTCATGATATTGGTCATTAACAGTAAGTGCGCTATTGTTGCCCGTTACTCGATTCTTGCCAATATAGAGATCAGCTAATCCTGTTTGCGAATAGTACGTGTTAGGGATGCGTACATAAAGCTGATACCTCTTCTCTTCTCCAGACTCAAAGACCACGGTGGTAGGAAACATATAAGCATCGGTTGGTAAAAATTGTTCTGCGTATAATTTGCCATCTACAACATCAAATTCATCCTCACCGATAATGACTTTATCAACGCCATCTAGCCCTGTTCCCATGAACTTTGCTAAGCCTGACGAGGTTGGAATGTTATGTCGCATCAAACTACTACGACCATAGCTTCTGCCGTGACCATCGGTATCATTATCATTTTTACGTATTGAGACCTCTTTACCAGCAGCCACTAGATCAACAACACCCAGAGTGGTGATATCGATATTGCCGTCTTTGTCCCAAGCTTTTAGTCTAAATAGGAGTTGTTTGCCCTTACTAAACTTGAAATCAATGTCATTTTGACCATCCCACTCAATATCTGAATCATTATTGAGTTTATTTCCAGAGATCACAGTAAGTGGTTGCGATAAATGTCTGTCTTTAGCTTGATAGACTTCAATTTCCCACTTAGTGATGTAGTAACTAAAGTTGGTGTTAACGGTAAATCGAAGTGGATCACTTAGTTGATCATTTTCAACCTCAAGCTCTTCTGACACAGTGACATTTAGCACAGGATCAAATCGTGTAATGTCCCTACTTGCCCAGATAGCCCCTTGCTCTAAATAGATACGGGAGCTGTCTGTTTGCTTGTGCGTTTCAGAGCTGATGCTCGTCGACTCACTGCTAATAGCCTCTAAGTGTTCCGTATTTTTTGCCATCGCAAAAATAGGTAACGTTGACAACACCAGGGCCGTAATCTTAGTCAAAGTGAAACGTCTCATTTCTGATTACTCCTCATCATCAACTTGCACACTAAAATTAAATTTGGCCAACGCATTGGGTGTTATTCGTTTCACTTTCGGATTTTCACTGATCACTTTCATGCCTGTTGGCAGTGAGTCACTTTCCAGCTTGACCAAAAATTGTTTGCCTTTTTTATCTGTCACCCACTGATCGGGGATGTGATAACGACCAAACTCGTCGGTTTCAATAACGAAACCTTCAACGGTGATTAAACGTGCTCCTGGAATACCGTCTTCATATATTCCAACATTCTCAATTTCAATTTCCCAAAGGTATTGCCCATCATCTTTGAACAGTCGTCTGGTGATATTCAACTTTTCAGCAGACAATTCAGACTGTTTATCACCATGATGCTTTGATGTGATCTCACCAGATTCGCCAAACAATATATCCGAACCTGAAGTGGTCGTTACTTCGAAACTGAATGGTGTTGCGGTCACTGTTTTGAACTGAATAATCGCACGATTGCTATCATGAAGTGTTCTATTATTTGAAAGTCCCATTAATAGATCAATAGTGATGGTGTTAGTAATTGGCGCGATTGCATGCTCTATATACTTGAACTTAGGTCCAATGCCACTTTCCGGGTAATCTATTTTTATCTCTTTAGTTTCTTCCTCTAGAGTCACCTCTTCGTTGCCTACTTGAAGTGTTGTCGAATTCGCCACATATTGCGCTGAATCTATATTTGCCGACACTTTGATATTATTAGCGGTTGCGTCTGCTTGGTAACCATCACCGTTCAGGTCTTCAAACACTTTGCCTATAATAGTGGCGGTATCAAACACTTTATCAGGACTCACTTCAACCGTAGCTGAACTCATGTTCGATACCACGTTTTGACTTACTGTCGCGTATGCAGTGTTAACGTACTTACCAAAGGTTGAACCAATACTGACACGTAAAAGGTACCGAATTCTTACCTTTTCTGTCGGCAGCAGATCCACAGCGTGGAAGCTTAATTGATGTGAAATTGAAGGCTCCGTCGTCGATAGTAAGTCATCTCCAGTATTAAGTTGCCCATCAGAACCACTGTGTACTATTTCGGTTGAGTACTCTACATATTGAAATCCAGCTGGAAATCGATCTTCGATAATGACTTGTTTAAAATCAGATTCGGTGTTGTTCTCGAGAGTGATTTCATACTCTACAACATCACCGACTTGGGCTTTGTCTTTCATCGATTTTTTGATGATCAGTAGCTCACCGCTATTATCAGGAATCTTTTTAATGTGAACAGTCGCTGATGCATCGTTTTGATTGCCAGTGTTATCCGTTGTTATAAATGTATTGGTAATGTCGTCATCAAGTCCTTTATTGATCACGCCGATGATTTCAAACTCAAACTTATTGCGCCCGTTTGATTTAAGATCTTTGGTGATATTAAGGTCATGGTCTGTCAGGTTTACTACACTGCTATCGAGTAGCGCACCACTATCATCTGTTTCAACTCCAGTAACCGTCCAGGACGTGAATACTTTATTTCCATTTGATGCGGTTAATTCACTAATTTTGTCGACCATAGTCACATTAGGCGCATTACCTGCTCCAATGTTCTCAACCGATAATGAGTAGGTTACTGTTGTGTCATTATTGTCATAGAATAATTTATCAGCTGTTTTGGTTACCACTAAATTAGTCGGTGGTGGCGGTAATTGATACACACCTACCGTACCTGCATTACCCCACGATGAACGGTTAAGAGTTCGAGTTGCCCCAAGAGTAATATCTAAAAAGTGCCCTTCAAGATCGATCTTTGTAATCAGGTCCTTATTCACTCGCGCGGTTATGGTGTAATCAATATACCCACCTGCATTGATGTCAGAAAAAGTGGATAAATTCTTGTTATTAGTGAAGGTTCCTGCTTGGGTGTCTGCACCAACGGTGTGCGCATCGATTGTCCAACTGTCAAACACCTCGCCAGTTGAGTGATCGATATATTCACCAACTGAACGTGTAATACCTGTTTCTACAAATACATTCGCTGCAGTACCTTTACCGACATTTTTGACTTTCAGATGATAGATGACATCAGAACCTGGAATATAGAACGTATTTTCAGAGGTTAATTCAGCAATGATGATGGCTTCAGCACTAGGCACTTTCGGGCTTTCTATCTCTTTTCCATCAACAGTTGCGATATTTTGTATGTCACCAATGGCTTTGTCTGACACCATCCCCTTTATTGAGAAGGTTACTTTTCCTCTTGAAGGGATATCAATACTTGCTGATCTATCATCGACTTTGTTAATGATGGTGCCTGTCGTACTATCTATTACCTTAATTTCAGTCGTGCCCGCTTCAAATGCAGGTCCAACGGAGCCATCGATCAGTTTGACGGTTATTGCAGCCATATCATCACTGATCAACATGTCATTGATGTAGTTATCCGAACTATTTTCAATGAATAACACAAATTCCAATTCGCGTTCGGGCTGGTACTCTGTTTGCAACGCTGTTTTCACAGCAGTAAAGCTGCTATCGGTAGGGGTTACAATGACACTATCATCAAAGATTTTGCTTTGATATTCTGCCATCGCGATGTTCTCAATATCACCCACTGCATTCTGGTTTACCGTCCCTAAGACAGTAAATGTGATGGTATCGTTTGGTGCTAGATCGATGTTAACGTCTATATCTTTATTGATCTCTCTGACCAAGTTAGTCACGATTGTCCGCGGATCGTTAGCGCTGTAGGTAGTACTCCAACTGGTGTACGCCTTTTCCATCACACCGGTATTACTTTCTACTTCAATTTCGCTGATCTTATCTTGTAGGTGTATATCGTTGGCGAAAGAGTTACTTTTGTTTTCGACAGTGATGTCATAAGTAACTAAGCCACTGTTTGTGTAGTGTGGTTCCAAAGACGTTTTCTTCAATATGATATCTGCAATTAAAGGGGTGCTAATCGCTTCATCACTGACGCTATTATCGACCGAATCAGCTGTCGCTTTGTTAATAATATCACCGACAACGTTATCTCTTAGCTGTGCTTTTATAGTAAATGTGACGGTATCGTGTGGCGCAATATCAATGAGTAGATTGATATCCGGTCCAACCAAGGTGCTTGGAACTGCGGACTCTCCAGAGACAGAAAGAGCGCTAATTTCAATATTTTTATAAGCACGTTCAGTATTACCACCAGCAACCTCTGCCATAACCTTTGACAGTTCATCAACGACTAAAACATCGTTTGCCCATGTATCATTTTCATTTTTCACCGACAACGTATAAGTCAGCAAATCTGACGCTTGATACTCTGTCTTGTCGACAGTTTTAATCAATGAAATAACCGATTTTTCCGGATAATAGGTGGCTGTTGCTGAAAGGCTGCCAGATGAATCACTTACTGTAGCAGTGTTGGTTATATCACCTAACACCTCTTCTTTTACCACACCTGTTAACCGAAGTTTTACGCTGTCACCGGGGTGAATATTATAGTCAGCAAAATAACCCGTAGCATCATTAAGCTCACTACCCGCAATAATGGTTGTATGGTCAGGGTTTAACAGTGATGCATCATATACTGGCGCGTTCCAAACACCGAAGACTCTCCCAACGGCTCCGTTGGCCAATTCAGAGACCAAAGAATCAAGTGGCTCTGCTAAATTGACCTGTTGTGCGTAGCCCTCTCCTGTGTTGGTGATAGTAATATCGAAACTGATCGCTTGGCCTGGGTGGTAAACAGCAGGTGTTACTGTTGTCTCTTTTACAATTTCAACGTTCCCTGGTTTGGGTCTTATGAATCCCCCCTCTAATCGGACGTTTGCGTCATTTACATTTGCGGTATTGGTAAATTTGCCTACAGCATCATCCCGTACTTGTCCTGTTATGGTGATCTGCACGATGGTTATTGCTACATCACTGTCTGGGATCGCGTCATTTCTTGCGCCGAGTCGGATAACACTATTAATATTACCTGATGTCGGTATTGCTGAAATATCGGTATAGGCTGGATCGCTGTCTGTGAGTACTTCAGTACTGATTGTCCAACTTTTTAGGGCCGTTTGTTCGGTCCCATCTGCTGTCAGCACGGTAAATGAATCAATGGTATCGATCACTTTCATTTCGGCATTTGCATCTGATCTGTTTGCGATGATTATCGAATAATGAACCTCACCTCCCGGTGTATATTCAGGAGTATCCGTCTTTTTTATCGCTGTGATAGTGATTGGTCCAGGACTTAATTGAATTCGATTACTCGCATCGCCATTAACCGAAGCTGTATTATCAATCTCTCCAGTGGCGGCGCCATCAACGCGCCCAGTAATCTCAAACACAATGCGATCACCAGCCATCAAATCCAAGTTTGCATTTAAGTTATTACCTGAGTATTGCCCTGCAAGGTCGTAATCATGAGATGGCGTTTCGACTACTTCAACGGTTGCACTTGAAAATGCTTTTACACCATCAGATGTCTTTATTTTTGTCAATTCATCGATGATTTTAATGTCATTGGCGGTCCCTTCCCCGACATTCTTGACCATTATTTGATAGGTTACGCTACCAAGAGGGGCATACTCACAGCCGCTTCCTGTCTCTGAAGGTGTAGGTAGACTACAGCTAGAGCTCCCTTTCGCGCTGCTCTCAACTAACGTTTTATTAAATTCAAGTTCAACAGGTTTAGCTGGGATAGGATCGGCACTATTAGATTCCCCCGTCACTTCAGCTTTATTGGCATCAATAGTCCCTACCGCACTCTTAATGATGGTCCCTGTTACCGTAAAAGTGATTATCTCTTTAGGGCCGATATCACTCTCAACGGACAAGTCACCATGAGCATCATAGGTGGGGATGTAAGTATCTGGATCACCATCTAATCCATTTGAGATCAAATGGGTAATCGTGGTGTTTTCAAGTGCAGAGTGATCGCCTCCCCCTAACACTTCTACCTCAACATCTGATATCGTTTCAATGATTGTATTGTTATCTAACCAACCGTCAGTTGGGTTTTTGACGGTTATTTCATACACAACCTCGTCGCCAGGTATGTAGCTCATTCCCTTGCTGTATGGGGAACCAGCAAGGGAAACAATGTATTTATCGATGTCAACTTCTTGGGGAACTGGGCCAATTTTAGGTTTTTTTGAATTTCCGCTATAGATGGCCTTGCTTTGAATAACCCCTAACGCATATTCATCAATCGTTGCATCTATGGTTATATTGATAAAACTACCAGCAGCAATATCAACTCTTCTATTTACAAAATCAACGTCATTACCACCAACAAGCTTATCGATTGAGTTCGTGACAGTATCTCCACTACTTTCAACCGTGACCGTCCAGTTTGAAACAAATGGTGTGCCTTTTGGGTCCGACCCATTAGAACCATTCTCTGCTAGCTTAGTTTTGATTGAAGAGAATACATTATCTAGTTGTCTATTATATTCGGTTCCTTTGCCTTTATTATTAAGGGTCAAATAATAGGAAACCACTGAGCCTTTTGAAGATTGGGTGTACGTTGACCGAACTTTACTGTGACTTGAATCGGTATAGACCTTATAGTTAAAAACCACGTCTGAAGGCAGCATAGTGGATGTGTTAGTACTTGCAATGTATTTTCCGTTATCGATGCGTAACCTGTTTTTAAAACTGCCTACTGCTTTTTCACTCACTTTAGCTTTTATCACATAACGTACAAATGTACCGCCAGTCGCCATCTCTGAAGCCGCAAGATCAAAGGTGGTGTTAATAGATGTATTATTGGCAACTGTCCCTGCGTTAGATATTCCACTGTTGTCTGTGGTGGTGGTAATTAACCATTGTGAAAATGCGGGTCCTTTCGTGCCATCATAATAATCAGTGGTAATACCCGCGATATCATCTTCAATTTTAATGTCATTTAGATGCACGTCATTGATATTATTTATCAGAATCTCATACTCAACATAACCATTTGGTGTGTATCCGCCAAACAGCACTGTCGAACCGTCGGTATCATAGTAGTTGAGAATCTTTTTGCTGTACGAAAACCTCTCAGTATTTGGGTTACTTTCAACCGATACAGAGTTACCATCAACGGTGAGAACATTGATTATATTGCCTGCTGCTTTGCTATTTACGACGGCTTCTACCGTGTAGGTCAGCGTCGTACCCATAGGAATATCCGCTAGAACAGAGAGGTCGGTTGTGTCTAATCTCGCGGAAGGGATCCCTGCATCGACGTGGTCAGGATAGGTTCCACTTGCTTCAGATGTGATTTTCCAACGGCTAAATGCAGGTTGCTCTGTACCGTCAGTCGTTATCACCATCACTTTTGAGATATGATCTTCTACCGAAATATCGTTTGCGTTACCTTTCCCTTGGTTTTCAATGATTAACTTATAGTGGAGTTTTTTCCCTGGCTCGTAATTTAATTCATCCGTCTGTTTATCACTCTTTATTGAGTACTGATAAGGTGAAACTGTGGTTCCTTTGTAGTTTATCTCCCCTATAGCATCAGGACGTATATTCCCCATAAAGGTATATCTAACCTTATCTGTAGGTCCAACATCTATAATGGTAACGACATTTTCATTGTCATCGAATGACCCTGTCCCATCGGCTGAACCATCAATGGTTCCCCCTGAATTACTGTCACTCTTTTCAACCACTACAGTGAATTTATTTTCCCCACTTTTAGCATCATAAAAAGGATTTCCTTTACTGCCATCAAGTAGCTCAACACTGATTGAATTAATCAATTCGTTTACATGAACATTATTGTAGTAGCCAATATCTGAGCTAACATTCAATGTGTAAACGAGCTTATCTCCAGGTGAATAAAAAACTCGATTCACGCTATGGATTGAACGGCCTCCTGACCCTGCACGATTATTTTCATGATGAGCGATATGGCTCTGCTCGGTCACTTCACCATAATCTTTAAACACATAAGCATCGTTTGATATTTTGGAAATAACCGTGTCTTTTACATGTGCTTTTATTTTAAATTCACGCGTTTCATTTGGCGCTAGATCAAGTCGATATATCAGGTTGTTATTGGTATCAGCACCATAGCCACTCCCATCAGTATTCACAGACCAACTGGTGAATGGATTCCCTTCTAGTACATCGTTATAAGTCGTGTTTTTTGCGTTAGCCAACAACACTTTTATATCGTTAATAGGATCAACTAAGGTTAAATTAGATATCTTTTCGTTGCTGCTATTTTGTAGGTAGATGGTGTAAATTAAATCCCCACCTGGAATATAACGTGCCATATTAGATGCTTTAACGATCGAAACATTTAATGCTTCAGCACCGAGTCCTTTTCCGATCTCAGCGGAGGCTGAAGAGTCTCTATCTGTAATTGGGTCAACCAACTCAACCGTATTGGACGCTTCGTTTTTTGCATAATCAGATTTGACGATACCGGTAATGTGATACGTAATAAAACCATCCACACCGTTAAATCTTGGTGCTAAATCGACCGTTGTATCAATATTACTATTGTCTGAGTAGTCTCCAGATCGAGTACCACCGGTAGAGTCGGTCTCCGCAACAATAGTCCAGTTGTCAAAAAAACCCATCGCTTTGATATCATCCTTAACCAAAGCGTTATCCGCGTAACCTGCCCCTTTATTCACCACAAAAATGTTAAAGGTCACTTTCTGTCCAGTTTCAAACATATCTTGGTCAACGGTCTTAGCGATGAAGATATCCGGCTCTTTTGGTACTATATTTGCGCTGTCAGTGTGCGAGCCAAATTTATCACCCGATACTGTCGCTTCATTGGTAAACTTGCCATAAATTATTTTGGATGAATCACTTCGATCCACATTAGCAATGATGGTATAGGTGATTTTTATACCAGGGGGCAATTGAGCGGCATCATTACCATCATAACCAATACGAAGATCTTGGTTATCTACAAATTCACCTGTTTTTGCAAAGGCTTTTAAGGTTGGGTCGACTGAGCTTTCTGTTACCTCGATCTCTGCACTTATCGTCCAATCGGTAAAAACAGGAATTTGAGTATTTTGTGGGTGTAATAAGTTAGCGGTAATGTCACTGATTTTATCACTGACTTTAATATCTTTGGCAAAGCCGTTTCCCTTGGCATTACTTATCGTCACTTCATAGGTAAACTGATCATCCCCCTTTGAATAAGAGACTTTATTTACGCCGTTTACTCTTTTATCTACAGTAACGTCATATTCATAAGGGATAGAGCCTGTATCTGCAAAAACACCATCATTCACATTCACTGTGTTACGTATTTCACTGTCTGACTCCCCATAAACGGCAGCATCAATGGTATAGATAAGTTTACTGTGCGGTTCTATGATTGCATAAACATCAAGATCCACTGGATTAGTGATTGGTCCTGTTAATCCGGTATCACTATTCGTTGACGTAGAGCCATCGGATTTAACCGCTATTGCTGTAATGGTCCACGAAGAGAAAGCACTCACGGGGTTACCACTAAGTACTGATGTGGTCGTTATTTTACTTAATTCGTCTAATACGTGAACATTAGCGGCATAACCATCACCTTTGTTCTCAACTTCGATGGTGTAGATTAGATGGTCGCCTGGTGAGTAGTAGTGAGAATTGACCTCTTTTTTAACTGTTAAGTTATCATCCGGCATCTCAATACCCGAGCCATCTTCACCTACATTATCCACACCACAGCTACCACCATCGACAATAGTACCGACCGCTCGATCGTTCACTTTTACAGTTAATAGATATTTCACCTGACCGTTTGGTGAGAGATCTTGTATAACAGTGACTGGCGTCGTTCCCCACTTTCCATATGCATATGCTCCGGCATCACTGCCTAGCCCTTTTTCAGATATGACTTCCAATTTCCACTGTGAAAATGCACTACCTACTGAGCCATCAACCTGTTCAGTCTGCACGCAGCTCAGGTCATCGATCACTTGTATATTATTGGCAAAAAAAGCAGCGCTATTGTTTTCAACGGTTATCTCGTAACTGACCTCTTCACCGGGAATGTATTGGGTGGCTTTTGTGGTTTTAGTTCGAGAAATCTCACTGTCTGTGGTTAATATCACTCTCTCTGTGGGAAGAGGTTCTGCAAAATTTTGTGTTCGTTGGGTACCTCTATTATCTTCTACATTCGCTTCTAATTCTGGAACGGTATCAATAGCAACATCACTTAATGTTACTTCTACTGTGTATTCAATCTGCTCACCTGGATAAATTGAAATCACATCATTTAAATCACTGTTTATTACTGGTACCCCAGCCTCATTGAGTGCTGAGACACTTTTGCTATCAATATCACTAACCGTAATCGCCCAAGATTTGAAAGGAACATCTGTGATGTCTGACGAGTCATAATTAGTCGTTAAATCATTGGCGAGTTTCGATTTAAGCTCAGACACTTTCTGACTGACCACATAATTGTAAGCAATCCCCCCACCGCTGTTCTTAACGGTAATGGTATAACTGTATTTTTCGCCAACTCGATAACTTTTGCTACGATTGTTTACATTGGAGAGACTGATTATCGGTTTAACAGGTGGGGTAATCAGCTCGTTACTCGCCTCGTCCCCCTCTTTAGTATGCGAGTGTGCTTGATTAACAATGTCACCCACTAAACCATCGGAAACTGTTGTTTCAATTTTGTATACGACTTCCCCGCCTTTTGAGATCGAAGCTTGTTCAACATTGAGGTTTCCGGTTGGTAAGAAGGTGCCAATACTTGATTTATCACCGTTAGCCTTCCCTGAGATGGAAATAGCTGAAAATGTGTTTTGCTTAGTTCCATCGATTGATTCTGCAGTGATATCTGCAAACGCATCATTAATGGCGAGATTATAGATAGCATATGACCCGCTATTCTTTACAGTAACGGTGTAGATGAGCTTTTGATTAATTGTGTATTGTGAAGCATCAACTTTGGTGGTTAATTGATATAAATATGGGACTGGTATTGTTGTTACAGCAGGCGCTATGACACTGTTAAATACACCCGTCGATACTTTAGCACTGTCGTTAACAATATCCCCTATAGCAGTTTCAGAAACCGTTGCAACGATCTTATATTCAACATAACCACCTTTTCTGATCACTACATCTGAAGCGTTCAAGTCTCCACTGTTGTTAAATGTACCTGCATTAGATAAAAAAGAGTGCCTTGCCGTGATATTCGTAACGGTAAAAGCAGGCTGTAACCCGCCATTACTATCTTCTGTCTCTATAGACATAATCGGATTAGTAACACTAATTCCTTTGAGCTTAATTCCGGAGATGTTTGTTACTTTTATGAGGTATTCAACAGTACCTTTGTTTTCGTAAATTGGGGATTGTGTCAAAGAGATTGAAACTGAATCTGCCGCATAAGAGAAAAATGAGACTAATGCTAAGTTCAAGAAAATGAAAAATGTGAACAGAGCTCGCATCAGTTTCCCCTTTTTATGTGATTTATAAATTATTTTGCGCAATCTACCATTTCATTATTTAAGTCACAATGATATTGCCATGAAAAAACAATATTTTGACACTGCGCTGTCATAGAAATGCTATTTAATATTATTTTTGAACTTTTACTCTTTTTTTCAATCGGATATAGTTATCAGTAATATATCCGCTAGAGAGAACATCCATGCTTACCCAAACCTTTCAACGCCTTCAATCTTATTTAGAAACTCAGGTTATTGGTCAGCCAGAGCTGGTTAAACAACTCCTCATCGCCCTACTCGCAGACGGACACATACTAGTAGAAGGACCTCCTGGTCTTGCCAAGACTCGCGCGGTTAAGGTTCTTTCTGATTGTATCGAAGGGGATTTTCACCGAATTCAATTTACTCCAGATCTTCTGCCTTCTGATTTAACGGGGACTGACATCTTTCGCCCTGAAACTGGCGAGTTCACCTTTCAACCGGGCCCCATTTTTAATTCACTGGTTCTCGCCGATGAGATAAATCGAGCGCCAGCTAAAGTGCAAGCTGCGATGTTAGAAGCAATGGCTGAAAAACAGATAAGTGCCGGTAGAAATACCTATCCACTGCCTGAGCTATTCCTCGTCATGGCAACTCAGAACCCTATTGAGCAAGAAGGTACCTACCCACTGCCTGAAGCACAACTTGACCGTTTCTTATTGCATCTTGAAGTAAACTATCCCAATGCAGAGAGTGAGTTAAACATACTGCGTCTTAATCGTGGCGAAGCCTTAGGAAAAACCGTCAGTGAACCCGTAACGATCGAGCAGTCTGAAATATTTGCGGCACGTAAAGAGATTCTCTCCATTCACATGGCAGAAAATATTGAGCAGTACATCATAAGGTTAGTCATGGCAACGCGTGAGCCGCAACGTTATGACAGTCAACTTTCACAGTGGTTACAGATGGGGGTGAGTCCGCGTGCTACCATTGCACTTGACCGTTGCGCCCGAGCACATGCTTGGTTATCTGGAAGAGAGTTTGTAACTCCGATAGATATACAGAAGATGGCCTACCCGGTGCTCAGACATAGATTGTTATTAAGTTATGAAGCACAAGCGGAAGCCATAAACCCCAATCTAGTGATCAAAACCTTAATTGAACAAGTGACCAGTGCATGAGTGCTTCACTAACACTGCCGATGCACAGTGATGGGTTACATCTATGCTTAGCTGAACTTCTGCTGTATAAAAACCAAACCATCCACTGGCTGCCACCGAACAAGAGTATCTGGTCGCAGTTAAATGGCCAGCATATCAGTCGCAGTAAAGGGCGTGGGATGAATTTCTCTGAGGTTCGCCAGTATCAAGCTGGTGATGATATCCGCTCTATTGATTGGCGAGTAACCGCGCGTACTGGAAAAACACACACCAAACTGTTTACTGAAGAGCGTGAACAACCTGTGATGTTGTTCATTGATATCAGCCCCACCATGCGTTTTGGCTCTAAACTGCTTCTTAAATCTGTACAAACTGCACATTTTGCCTCCTTGATCAGTTGGTTAGCAGTCAAACAGAATGATCGTGTAGGTGCCGTAATATTTACTGGTGATAAGTTAATCGAATGTAAACCCACCGCTCGGCAGCAAGGGCCACTTAATATCATCAATCAGCTGGTCGCACTGCATAACAACACCAATCAAAGCAGTGAAACCACTCAGATCCCTCTGATTGATGCATTCAAACATTTGCATCAACTCTGTCCTAAAGGCAGTGAAATCGTCATGATCAGTGATTTCCATCACCTAAAGGAAGAACATAAGGTTATTTTGAGAAAAATCCGCCATCATAACCGCTTACAACTGGTTTCTATTTCCGATGCTTTGGAGCGAGGTCAAACTCAATTTACTGGCAGTGTCACAGTAAGTGACAACGCGAATCAACAATCCGCTTGGTTAAATTTTGCCAACAAACGCACTAAACAGTTACTCAGCAACAGCTTTCAACAACGACATGACTTCATTGCTGAGCTGTGTCGCTCACTCGGCTTGCCCTTTTTCCAAATTTTCGCTGATTTGCCGCTGTTAGATCAGTTGCGGACCAATCACCGTTCAGTACCGAAACAGGAGGGGTAATTATGACCAAAGCAATAAATAATTTATTACCTCTAGCAGACGTACGTAGCTACGATATTCCGAGTGTCTGGCCGTTAAGCTGGCCTTGGTGGTTACTGATTATTTTTGTGGTGTCACTGACTGTTATTGTCACTATTATGTTGCGCCGTCAACAGCAACGACATAGAGCGAAAAAAGAAGCACTATCACTCATTATGTCTGATCAGATTCGTCATGATCCAGTGAAGATGATCGAATTAGTGAAACGCGCTTTCTACTCCTATTATCCGAGAAATCACATCTCTCATCTTAATGGTGCTGAACTCTATGCCGTGCTCGACTCCGTGTGTCCTACTACTGACTCCGGTGTCGGTTTTCATGCTCACAGTGAGCTTTGGCAAAAAGCGATCTATTCTCCCGATCCATTAACGGATGAAGAGACAGCCCGTTGTCAGAAGATATGTCGGCGATGGATTAACTGTGCGTTGCCTCCATCTAAAGGGCTGCTGCACACTCTCAAATCTGAGGTGGTTCATGTTTAGTTTTATCTGGTGGTGGATGTGGTTACTGCTGCCTCTGCCGTATATTGTTCGTAAGTTATTGCCAAGAGTTACAACTCAATCTACGGTTCAGCTCCCAACGCTACCAAAGGGTATCGAACAAGTTCCGTCACTCTCAATTTCTAGAGTGACGGTGATCTCCCTACTGTGGGTTTCTTTGTTGACTGCGGCTGCTCGGCCGGTGTGGTATGGCGATCCAGTACAGACTCAACCGCTTCATCGAGACTTAATGCTAACGGTCGATCTGTCTGGCTCGATGTCGCAACAAGATATGCTGGTTGATGGTGACTATGTTGACCGCCTAACGTCAGTAAAAAGTGTGTTAAGTGAATTCATCAGTAAACGCAAAGGCGACCGCTTAGGTTTGGTGCTTTTTGCCGATCATGCCTATTTGCAGACGCCTCTCACCTTTGATATTGAGACCGTAAGTGAACAGCTCAATAGAACCGTATTTGGCTTAGTTGGCAAGCTAACCGCGATTGGAGAAGGGATTGGCATTGCGACCAAAACCTTTATTAACAGTGAAGCCCCTCAACGAGTCATTGTGTTACTCAGCGATGGCACTAATACCGCAGGAGTCATTGAGCCATTAGAAGCGGCTCAATTGGCGCAAAAAAGTGACGTCACTATCTATACTGTCGGAGTTGGTGCTGGTGAGATGAAGGTAAAAAGTTTTTTTGGTTCTAGAACGGTCAATACAGCCCAAGATTTAGATGAGAGCACATTAACCAAGATAGCAGAAATTACGGGTGGGCAATATTTTCGAGCAAGGAATCAGCAAGATCTCAATGATATTTATGAAAAGATCAATGCGTTAGAACCGATAGCATCATCAAAACAAACATGGCGACCAAGCAGTGAATGGTTCCGTTTTCCTTTGATGCTTGCACTATTACTCTCTGTCTCTGTTTTTATCGTAAGGTCTCGCGATGTCTGATTTCCATTTCATCTATCCATTATGGCTGTTGCTAGCCATTCCTTTAGCTGCACTTCATCTCTTGATTAAAACTCGAAAGAGCAGTCACGGTTTAATCGCGTCGCATCTTAGGAGTAACAGCGCCGAAAAGCCATCTGCCATCATTCATCGATTGTTCCTACTGTGTTGGTTGATTGCAGTAATTGCCTTAGCGGGTCCAAGTTGGCAAAAACAGTCTATACCCACTTTTAATATCTCAGCTGCCCGCGTTATTGCCATGGACATGAGTATGTCGATGTACGCGACTGACATCAAACCGAACCGTTTGCATCAGGCGCGTTATAAAGCCTTGGATCTCTTGCCTAAATTTACAGAGGGTTCAACCGGTCTTATTGCATACGCTGGTGATGCGTATACTGTCAGTCCGTTGACAGAGGACAGCCACACCTTATCCAATTTAATTCCGAATATATCCCCCGAGATCATGCCTTTTATGGGCTCAAATACCTCGTCAGCCATCGAATTGTCGATAGCGATGATGTCTAAAGCAGGCCATTCTAGTGGTGACATTATTCTGTTTACCGACGGTGTCTCCGATAAAGAGGCATCCAAAATTAATTCACTGCTCGCTAACAGCAAATGGCGACTCAATATTCTTGCGGTGGGTACAGTTGCAGGATCACCGATCACCCTACCTACAGGTAAGTTACTTGAGAGTGGCGGCGTGACCGTCATCGCTAAAACAAATTTTCAAAAATTATCGGGCTTGGTAGCTCAATCTGGCGGGTATTTTAGTCCATTAACCATAGATAATAGCGACATCGTCACCTTGAGCGAGTTTTCACAACCCTCTGCGCTATCGACAACAAAAAGCAGTGACACTCAAATTTCAGAGTTCATCAATAGCGGTTACTGGCTGTTGATCCCACTGTTAATTGTTGGCTTATTCGCTTTTCGTAAAGGGGTATTTATTGCGTTATTGATTACTGTTCTTCCTTATCAACATGCAGAAGCATCTATCTGGAATAACCAAAATAGCAATGCACATCAAGCCTATCTAGACGGCGATTATCAACAAGCTGCACAAGAGTTTACTGATCCTACTTGGCAAGGTATCGCCAACTATCAAGCAGGAAACTTTGAAGCAGCCATTGAGAATTTGACCGGATTACAGGGTGTTTCATCACAATATAATTTGGCCAATGCTTTAGCCCAAAATGGCAATCTTGAACAAGCTAAAACGATCTATCAGAAGTTACTGGCATCCAATCCGCAAGCTGAGGACATTGCCAAAAACCTTAAGATTGTGAATGACGCGCTCAAACAGCAGGAACAGCAGGAACAGCAGGAACAGCAGGAACAGCAGGAACAAAATAAAGAATCGAAAGGGGATGGCAAGCAACAGAATGATAAAAAGAGTGATGGGACTGAAAATAACAACAATAGTGACTCGAATTCTAAAGACACATCAAAACAGGTTAAGCCACAAGATCAGTCTAAACAGAAAGCACCAAAACCAGACAGCAACAAATCGGATGATGCCGAGAAATCAGAAGATCAAATTCGCGCTAAAAAATCAGAGCCTAACGGCAATATAGACAACAAAAATGATAATAAAGCCGAGTCAATTGCAGCACAACAAGCTAGCACTTCCAGCTCCATTAGTGAATCGGACCCGGTAATGAAAAAGCTGGAGACCATTCCAGATGACGCCAGCCGCCTACTTCGTGCTCAACTCTATTTGCAAGCGCAAGAGAGAGGCATCATTACTTCAAATCAACCACAGCAATCTTGGTAGTTACGATGAATTTATTCTCCATGTTATATAGTTACCGCGTCACACGAAACGCATTTTTATCACTTCTCGGTTTTGGTTTTTTACTCTGCTCTCAAAGTGCTTTTTCAACTCAGGTCGTTGCAACCGTGAGCAAAAGTACCGTGGCTGTTAATGAAGTTTTTCAGCTCATGGTAACTATTGATAAAAGCTCCGATCGAGGCAGCATCGACTTTGAACCATTACAGAATCACTTTGTTACTGGCAATACCAACTACGGCAGTTACAACTCTTTTTCTAATGGTAAGCGCACCGTACAGACTCAGTGGACAATCTCTTTAGCAGCAAAACAGGTGGGTAAGTTAACGATCCCAAGCTTTACTGTAGACGGTACTAGCTCCCAACCTATCGTCCTTCAAGTCACCAAGGATTCTATTCCAGTTAACCCCTCTGATGTGGTTGAAATACATGGCAGCCTTTCAAAACACCGTCTCTACATAGGTGAAACAGCCACCTATGACGTTAAGTTAATCATTAAAGCCGATCCTCGCATGTTACAAAATCCAGTGATTACACCCCCATCTGGAGACGCATTTACGGTTATCGCCAATGGTGAAGGTACGCAAAAACAGGGGGTACTAAATGGGGTCAAAGTATTGGTGGTCGAACAGCAATTTCAAATAGTGCCAAAATCACCAGGAAAGCAGATATTGGAAGGAACTCACTTTCAATCTAAGCTTATTCAATCGCGTAGAACGGGGTCTACTCGCATAGTGCCTATCAATGTGAATTCAGGTTTACTCAATATCGATGTGCTCGATAAACCGAGTGGTTATGTTGGTCTGTGGCTTCCTACCACCAAATTAACCTTATCAGAGCAGTGGCAGCTCAACGATAAACCTTTTCAACTACCAATAAATCGGAAGTTATCATTAAAAACAGGCGAGGCAATCACGCGAACCTTAGTGTTAACTGCGAGCGATCTTCCTCAGCAACAGTTACCCAACATAGTCATCAACTATCCTGCCGCAGTGAGTGTGTACGATGAGAAGCCGATATATGGCGTTGATGATAATGGCAATACAGTCATGACCATTAAGCAAGTATTGATTCCACGCACGTCGGGTGAAATATCACTGCCAACAATTGATATCCCATGGTGGAACAGCGCTGAAGATAAAGCGATGACGGCATCATTAGAAAAAGTCACATTAAATGTGGTTGTTGATATGAATAGTGTTCAAACCATGGCAGCAAATAACCAAGCTTTACCAACAATATCTAGCCAAGTAAAAATCATTACTGATAGTGGTTTTTGGCCATATTTAACGGCCCTATTCGCTTTGTTGTGGCTTCTGACACTTGGATTGTGGTTTTACCTAAATCGGCACAGCAAATTATTGCAACCAAGCCAGGAATTGTTGTCTAACATCATTGATCCTAGTAGCCAAAATTTGATCAACGCAATCTTAGCTGATGATACCATCACCGCTTCTCGGTTATACACCCAATGGCTTGACGGCTATTTATCACAATTAACCGCCGAATCCATTACCCAATTGTCTACTGAGATGGACCATTTCCTTGCCACCCAGTATGGCAAGACCAATATAGAGTGGGATTCTGTTGTTTTGGTCAGTTTAATTAGGGATGCACAAAACAAAAATAGTGGTCAGACGAAAAGTCATCTTGCCCAATTAGAGCCGCAATAATTTTAGTACATTGAATGTGGCTAAAGGGTAGTCACATTTCATTTACTGGTGGTATAGTGAGTTGTCTTTCAATTATTGAGGCGCTTATATGACTATACCTCGTGAACTCATTCTTGGAGAAGTGATCAACCGTATCGACTGGTCTGATGGACTTTTCTCTCTCACCATTAATGCCCCTGTTGAGCCGTATCAAGCGGGTCAATTTTTAAAGCTAGCACTGCAAGATGACGCTGGTCAGTGGATCAGACGGGCCTATTCGCTCGTTAATTCCCCCAATCATACTTTAGGTTACCAGACCTTTGAGCTGTTGATCATCGCGGATCCCAATGGAGAGCTTACTCCGCTGCTTAATAAGCTACAGCCAGGGGACGATATTTATGTCAGTCGTCAAGCTGCTGGTTTTATGACTATCAGTGAAATACCAAAAACCGCGAAAGATTTGTGGCTGCTCTCGACTGGAACCGCTATTGGTCCTTTCCTTTCAATGCTTGATGAGATAGAAACAGAGAATCGATTTGAGAGATTAGTGCTGGTGCATGCCGTGCGAACTGTTGATGAACTGGTCTATCGTGACAGAATTGAACAGTTACAATCTCAATACAGTGGCAAGCTCAGTTATGTCCCGATTGTTTCTCGAGAGACGTGTGACTGGTCATTATCAGGACGAATCCCTCAATTGATCTCATCTGGTGAGCTCTTTAATGCTGTCGGTTTTCCCCTTGATGTAAGTCGCTCATTTGTTTACATGTGCGGCAACCCAAGTATGGTTCACGATACCGCAACGCAATTGATTGAGCTCGGTTTAACCAAACATTTACGCCGCCAAGCGGGACAATTCAGTTCAGAAAATTATTGGTGATAACAACACAATATAAATGCTAGTAATTGTTACATTTTTCCGTATATTTGTAACATTACCTATTTACTAAAGAGTCATTAATGAACACAGCACTACTACTTGCATTTATACCGACTTTTTTTTTCGTCTCCATTACACCGGGCATGTGCATGACACTTGCATTAACCCTTGGTATGAGCATTGGATACAAACGGGCACTTTGGATGATGCTCGGTGAGTTAATTGGTGTGGCGATTGTTGCTATATCTGCCGTTATTGGTATCGCTGCGGTGATGCTCAATTATCCTTGGTTATTTACTGGTTTTAAAATCGTCGGTGCCAGTTATCTGTTCTACCTTGGTATTCAAATGTGGTTATCTAGAGGAAAGCTGGCCATTAACCTTGATACTATGGCGGATGTACCCAGCTCTAATGAGTGGCAACTCGTGGTACAAGGTTTTGTAACGGCAATTGCTAATCCAAAGGGATGGGCATTTATGATCTCTTTGCTGCCCCCTTTTATTGATAACAGTCATGATTTACTACCGCAACTCACCTTATTGATTGGCATCATCCTCATTTCAGAATTTGTCTGCATGACCTTATATGCCACAGGCGGTAAAGGGCTTAAGAGAGTACTCGGACACTCAGAGAATGTCCGCTTGATGAATCGCATTGCCGGTAGTTTGATGATGGGTGTTGGTATCTGGCTATTCTTAAGTTAAAGCCATGCTTTTTGCTGGGTAAAACTGACATTTACCCAGTGCTCTTTATCAATGGCGGTCGCTTGGTCAGCAATACGATTACGTATCGCATCCATCTCACTGACTAAAAAATGTCGTTCCGGCAGTAAAAAGTTCACTTCAATCGACAATTCACGGCCGATATTAACCATTCGAATTTTATGTTCAGCACTCAGCTCTTTTGCAATCTGCAGTGCTATCTCTTCGATGGGGTCCAGATCTGGGTTGTTGCTTTGATAAAAGATCATCTCTTTTGATGCAGCAATAAAGCTCTTAAATGGAATAATAATAAACAGTGTTGATGCGATAACCACCATGGCGGGATCGGCATAAGGCACAATGTAACTGTATGACCCTCCTTCAAGCAGGAATGCAAAACTAAAACCGACCAGTACGCCAACACTCAGCAGCGTATCTCCCATCCACTGATTCTTCTCTGCCAGCAACAGATCTGATCCTATTGCCTGATTATTTTTTCCAATAATCTTCGTGATAACAAGACATGCTACGGTACTAAATAGTGCATACAGCAGTGCTGAACCTGTTTCTACTTCTCGGCCGCCTGATAAAAGCTCTCCAAATGAGTTAATGGCAGAATAGCTACACATACCAATTAACATTAATGATTTGAAAATGATTAACAGGGGTTCGAAATGCGCTTTACCAAACGGGAATCTGTCATCCTCTTGTGACGTCTCTAACTGCTTCAGCACCACCAAAGCCAGACCACTTAAACCACCGCTGATGAGTGAGTAGATTCCATCAAAAATGATCATGCCTGAACTTGCGTATATCCCCCAACCAACACCTAACACCGCAAATATCGAGGTGGCATAAATCGAGAGTAGTATGGTATTTCTTTCACTCATAGTGAGAACCTAAATTGTTTATCCAATGCACTAATGCCCAATCCGTTCACTTTGGTTACTTTTATCTGAACCGGGATCCGCTCCTTCATCGCTTCGACATGGCTGATAACACCGATCATTTTGCCTGATGCGTTGAGACTGTCTAATGTATTAATGGCTGAATCTAGTGTTTCACTGTCTAACGTGCCAAAACCTTCATCCAAAAATAGTGAATCGATACTGGTTTTATGACTGACCAGATCAGACAGAGCTAAGGCTAACGCGAGACTGACTAAGAAAGATTCTCCTCCTGATAAGGTTTTAGTATCTCGACAGATATCCCCTTGCCAAGTATCAATCACTTGCAGCTCTAATGCTTCACTTTGCTTTCTTTGCAATAGATAACGACCATGTAAGCGATCGAGCTGTCTATTGGCCAGTGTCACTAGGTGGTCTAACGTCAACCCCTGAGCAAATTTTCTAAATTTATCGCCTTTTTGTGAACCGATCAAACCATGAAGATAAGCGAGATCATCATAATCTTGTTGTCCCTGTTCGATGGCGGTCACCATCTCCCCTCTGTTTTTTCGATTCACATTATCAGACTCAATCTTTTGTGAGATCTCACCCTGTTGACGGTTTTTTTCCGATACAGATTGGGATAACTCATCTCGGCGTGACACTACCTCTTCGAGAGTTAGCTGATAATCTTTAGCCACTTTACTCTGTTCAACTTGTTCTACTTTTAGCTTGGCACTACTGAGCAGTGCAGAACTTTGTTGAACCTGCTTCTCTAAAGTATCTCGTAATATCACTAATTTTTGCTGTTCTTCTTCTCCAAGCAGAGCAGCAATAAACGCATCAACAGAATTAAATTGACTATTTTTAACCTCTTCATCAAATCGTAACTGGGCCTCAAGATGCGCTTTATTTAGCTGCTCTAATGTCTGTTCAGCACTATTGAGTTGACCTGTAATGGAGTGCTGACTTTGCAAATCGTTACGATTGATTGTGGTAACTTCACTCAGCTGTTGTTCTGCTTGTTGACGCTGCTGATTGATGGCTTGGCGTTCACTCACTATCACCTTGTCCCCAAACAGTGTGCTGCGCTGCTGGCAAAGTTGATTCAGTGTGGCGTTTTGCTCCTTAAATGTCTCAGTCAACCGATCGAGCTTAGCTTGTAACCGCATCTTGTCGGCTTGATTGGATTCTAATTTAACATTGAGTGTGGTGCAGAGCTGTGTTGTCGTATTTAGGATTTCTGCCTTTTCCACCCACATCGTACTCAAGATGTTTTTATCGAGGAACCATTGAGTTAACAGGCTCTGATTGGTAGCAATGGACGTAATATCCTGTTGAATACTCTGCATCACCTCTGCTGATAACTGCGCATGCAGAGTATCAAATTCTTGCTTACTTTCACTCACTTCACTGGCATGTTGTTGCTGCTCAGCGTCAATACTGCTTAACTGTTGTTGCAGAAGTTGCTGTTGATGAAGCAGCTGTTGATGTTCACTGTTACAGTGGTTTATCTTCTGCTGCAGTTCGCTCACTTGTTTCTCTTGGCGACGTTGCTCAGTGATGGTCGTTTCGAGTTGAAGCTGTCGGACCTCGCACTGTTGAATAAATGCCTCAACACCATCAATATTGTTAATCAACAGTCCATTCAATTCTGGCGCGGAGATCTGTTGTGAAACTATAGTGAATCGTTCAATTAAGCGCTGTTGTTCATTTTTATGTTGGTCACAGTTTTTCATTGCATCCAAACGCAGTGCTTCGCAGCTGCTTAATGTGCCACTTATCTTGTGACCTTCTGCCTGCACGGTTTCAAGTTGACTACTGAGCGTATCATGACGTTTTTCAGTGTCGCTGATATTAATAGACATATAGCTATCAACATAGGGGTGCTGCTTAGATCCACACAGTGGACACGCTTGTTGCTCAATCAGTTTGGCGCGTTCAGTGGTTAAATCTGCAATTCGTTTCTCTTGTTGCAGTAATTGAGCAAGATCTTGAGTCTGTTGTCTGGTCTGTCTGTATTGTTCTCTACACTGTTGACGCTGCTCTGTTAAGAGAGTTATCTGCTGTTCTAATTCAACCACCTTGCTTGATTCATTATTCAGTTCTACCACGCTCTTTTGGTAATCCAGCGTGTTATTTTTCAGATCTATTCTTAAGGCTTGTTTCGCTAGCAACTGTTGCAATTGCTGCTCAGATTGGCTGAGATCGACACTTCGGTTGCTACTGTCCGACAGCTGCAGTGTCTCAAGATCGTGTTGATGCTTCACCGTACTGCTTGCCGCAGCCGTAACAGGTTCCACTATCATATTCATCTGCTCAGTGAGCGTTCGCTGGGTCGCTTTGAACTGTTTATCTTTATTCAGCAGCTGTTGATACCGTTCGCTGCGGCTTGTTAGCTGCTGCGATCGTTGCTGCCACAAGGGTAACAGTGAGGCAAGTTGAGCATCATGTTGATGGTCTTGCTGATACTGCTGTATCTCAGCGTCGACTGTTTGATGTCGCTTAATATCCGCATCAATCTGATTATGTTGCAGACGATTATTTTCTAGTGCTTGCTGCTCATCATTGCTCTGTTTTTGCAGTGATTCAATTTGAGCTTTGCCGTTGGAAATCAAGATATCCAGTGGGGCGACTTGTTGATCTATCAGTATTCCAAGCTGCTGCTGCTGCGACTTAATGGTGTCTAAAATTCGCTGTTGTTCGGTAAGTTTACTTTGACTAGCGACCACATCCGTTACAATGGTGGTGAGCTGCTTCTCAATAGTGTTTTTGTTTAATTGCGCGCTCTTTTGAGCCTTTTTCGAGGATTCATACAGTGTAAATGGCGCACGTAACTTTTCAGCAGGGGCTGCGTCGCTCAATTGTTGCAACTCACTTTGATGTTTCTTTTGTTGTTCATTGGCGGCATCAAATTGCAGCTGTTGTAGCTGTAGATCCTGATTCGACTGTGTGTAGTTATCCCACCACGATTTGTGCTCAGTTAAGCGTTCTATTTCTCTACTATTGGCGTTAATCTCAGTCGCTAACTCACTCTGCTGTTTTGACAGCTCTGTTAACTCTTGCTCGCTAAGTGTGCTTACCCCATCTGCTCGGGCGGTTAACTCGGCCAGTTTCTGTTTTGACTCACTGTATTTTTGATGCACTTTTTCTGAAATCTGACCGTAGATCTCAGTGCCTGTTAACTCTTCCAATAACTCAGCGCGATCATTGGCTGCCGCATTTAAAAATGCCGAGAACTCACCTTGTGATAACAACATCGATTTAGTGAAACGAGCAAAGTCTAAACCTGTTAAGTCCTCAGTTAATTGTAATTTGTTTTTTACTTTTGACGCAATGATCTCGCCATCTTCAATTTGAGCTAATTCAACTGCAGCCTCTTGTAGATTGCCCTCGACACTGCCACGCGATCGGCGTTGGCTCCAAAAAGCACGATAGCCAACTCCTTTAACCTCGAACTCGACTTCAGCTTCACAATCCGCGGTGCCGCGGGTCATGATCTCATTAGTGCTTTTGCTAATGTTGCTCAGCCTTGGCGTGCGATGATACAGCGCCAAACAGATGGCATCCAAAATGGTGGTTTTGCCTGCGCCCGTTGGCCCAGTAATCGCAGACAGACCATTATCAATAAATGGGTGCTGAGTAAAATCGATTTTCCATTCACCCTGCAGTGCATTTAGATTTTTAAAACGTACCGATAAAATCTTCATTGTTGTTTGATCTCTTCGACAATGTGACTGAATGTCTGCTTAATTCGTTGCAGCCTTAATTTCTCTTCGTCAGTATCAAAACACTCGGTCGATAATCTGCGTTCAAACACATCACCAGGTTGCAGCTCTTCTAATGCTTCACTGTTATCTCGGCTTATCTGATTGGTTTTACTGTTTCGAGCACGCTTTAACTGCAAGATTTCAACATTCAGTCCCTCACAAAAGTTTTGCACTCTCTGCTGTAAGTCGTGCAGATAATCCTGAGTCTCTACCTCAATGCAGAGCCAGGTTGGAAGGTCACTTACACTCCAATCTTGTTGATCAATGGTGGACTTAATCAAAGCGAGATCGCCTTTGATATACTGCATTGGCTGAAACATTGGCACTGAAATAGGGTCAACGTGAGATAACTTGCCCTGTGTAAATTCAACCAACAGTACCTGTTTTTGATTGCTCAACTCATCAAAGCTCAGTGGGATGGGTGATCCGCAGTAACGAATATGCTCACTACTGGCAACCAGTTGTGGACGGTGGATATGGCCAAGTGCGATGTAATCAGCCGGTGGAAAAGCGGACGCTGGCAGCGCTTCTAAAGTACCAATATAGATATCACGTACCGACTCTGAACTTTTTACTCCCATCGCCGTCAAGTGACCGGTTGCAATAATGGGCACTTTGTATCCGTACTGCAGCTCTATCTCTTCAGCCCTATTTTTTGCCAGGATGTGCAGTTGTTGATAATGATCGGCGATGGCATCTGATAGCGCCATTTTTTTGTCCTGCGCCGAGGCATCCGACTGACTGGTGATAACATCTCTTGGCCGAATAAACGGGATCGCACACACTATTGCTGCCGGCTGTTTCTGTTGGTTATTTAGTATCACAATCTGGTCAGTGAGATTGTCTTGAACTTTTGATATAACCACAGTATTCAGATAGGCCAATAACTGTTTTGACTCATCCAGTGTTGAAACTGAATCATGATTGCCACCCAATAGAATTAGCTGACAACCTATTCGATTCATTTCTACCACAAACTGATTGTAGATTTCACGAGCATAACTCGGTGGTGAGCCAGTATCAAAAAGATCGCCAGCAATGATCACCGCATCAATTTTTAACTCTTGGATTTGGATCAGTAGCCACTGTATGAATGCTTGGTGCTCAGCTGCGCGACTTTTAGTAATGAAAAACTGTCCAAGGTGCCAGTCTGATGTGTGTAGAATCCGCATTGGTTAAACCATAAAGAGATAAGAGTACGGATTATATCAATCTACAGAGTCATTTTCAGTAGCTTTAACCATTAATGCGCGTTTTTCGTCATGTGTCATCTAAGTCTCTTGCTCTGAGCAATGCCAAACAAACTATTGATAACAATCACACATAAATAAGTAGACATCGCATTAGAAAATTTATAGATTGGCAAATTAAAATAAGATAGCAATTCATCGTTGCAACAGCGGCCATATATTTACTAGTAGACAACGACATTGGTCACAAATGGCCATGGTAGGAAGCAAAACAGCTCAGTTAATACTGCTATTATGATAGAGTGTAGCCATATTTTCCCCTAGCTCACGTATGGATAACCACTATGAATTCTGGATTTTATTTAGATGGCATTAATTACATTTCTCATCAATTCACACTGCCTTTAGACTACTCAAATGCAGACACAAAAATTGATGTATTTGTTCGTGAATTGGTGGCAACCTCTTCAGAATCACAAGACTTACCCTATTTGCTCTATTTTCAAGGTGGTCCTGGGTTCGCTTCACCCCGTCCAACAGCTCAAAGTGGATGGTTAAAAGCCGCATTACAACACTTTAGAGTGCTGCTGCTTGATCAACGTGGTACCGGTTTAAGCTCGCCAATTAGTGCACAATCATTAGCACATTTATCGCCAGAGCAACAAGCAGAGTATATAAGCCATTTCAGAGCGGACAATATTGTTCGTGATGCGGATGCGATAAGAGAACAACTAAATATAAACAAATGGTCTACGATAGGACAGAGTTTTGGTGGCTTCTGTACGCTAACCTATCTATCGATGTTCCCTGACAGTTTAGAGCGCTGTTTTGTCACTGGCGGACTGCCTTCTACAACTCGTCCTGCCGATGATGTTTATAAAGCAACTTATCAACGCACTCTTGATAAAAATGCGGATTTTTTCGAAAGGTTCCCAACAGCTCAACCTATTTGTGATCGTATTGCTTCAATCCTCGCTAAAGGCAACACTTATTTACCTAATGGCCAACGCTTTACCGTAGAACAGTTTCAACAGATGGGTATCTCGTTTGGTGTTGAAGGCGGAGCAGAAGATTTATACTTCCAAATTGAACAAGCAATTGAAACGATTAATGGTGAAGAGAAAATTCGCACTTTGTTCTTACACTATATCATGATGGAACAAGCGTATTTAACCAATCCTCTGTACTGCATTTTACATGAATCCATCTATTGCCAACAAGATGCTTCAAATTGGTCAGCCCACCGCGTTCGCGAACAGTTCCCACAGTTTAACTATAAATCTGATGAGCCACTGTTGTTCACTGGTGAAATGGTCTATCCATGGATGCTTGATCAATTAGAGACACTAAAACCATTAAAAGAGGCAGCAGAAATTCTAGCAGCTAAGTCTGATTGGCCAACACTGTATTGTGATAAAACTCTCGCTGAGAACCGAGTTCCATTAGCAGCGGCAGTCTACGTTGAAGATATGTTTGTTGAGTTTGCTTATAGTTGTGAAACCTTAGCAAAAATCCCACACTCTAAAGCGTGGAAAACAAATCAATACGAACATAACGGTTTAAGAATGGATGGTGAAACTATATTTTCAACCTTGCAATCTATAAACGAGCAGATTAAACAGAGACAACAATAGAAGATGGACGCCAGCAGTACCTTGCTGGCTTTTTAACCTTATTTTTGATGAAAATCTAGATACTGCTTAGCTTGTAATTTTCCCATGTAGCGACTCAATGTTTTATGTGGGACACTAGCAAGGTTCACTACAATCAAGCCATCCAGAGCATCATTAAAAGCGGGATCGACATTAAAACAGACCAATTTTCCATTTAAGCCTAAATACTGCCTTAATAATACTGGCACACCTTTATCTTCGCCCATTCTTGCCAACACCTTGGACAACAATTGCATTTCAGCTAAGGATGAGAGCATATCGGATTTCCAAAATGTGCCTTTATCCGTTTTTAATGGTTGCCTTGGTGAGACCAGTGCCGCTTTGTCTTCATCGTAATGTGATACCGTCAAAGTTGACGCAAGTAACTGCCTAGCCAATAGGCTGTAATCACTACTTATACTGACGGGGCCAAAAAGGTGCGTATACTTGGGATGTTTAGCGACAAAAGATGAGATCCCTTTCCACAACAGTAAAAGTGAGGTTAAACTGCCTTGGTATTTTTTTGCAATCACAGAACGGCCAAGTTCCATTGAGTAACCGAGCTGATCGATAAACTGTTGATCATAGTTAAATAAACTTCTCGAATAGAGTCCTTTGAGCCCTTTCTGTTCAATTAATTGATCAACCAAGCCTATTCGATAGGCTCCCACCAACTCGTTTTCTTGATGGTTCCATATAAACAGTTGATAATAGCACTCATCATAGTGGTCAATATCACACGAAGTCCCCGTTCCTTCTCCTACCTCACGAAAGGTTATCTCTCGAATTCGACCGATCTCGTTTATCAAATTAGGTATATTGCTGGTTTGTGTACAATAGACTGAAAAGGTGCCTTGTGATATCAACTCATCCGATTTTAGCATGGCAATTTCTGCTTGTAATATCGTAGAGTCTACTGGGGCTATCACTGCAATCTGACTTAATTGCTTGGCTTTTACTGTGTCTGGCTTTTGTTTTGTGTGGGGCTTATTGCTTAAAAGATAGGTGTTGAGACGTAGATAATTCACCACTTCAGTATCATTGGCCAAGCGCTTTAACTCACTATAGTGAATTGGCTCACCAATGGCGATATTAACCATCTGTTCATTTTTATTTAGAAGCTCGCGCCCTAACATTAAAGTTCGTAAAATTGGGTGAACTCTGCCTGCCAAATAAAAAGCTGAGCTGTTTCGACCATCGACATAAACTGGGATGGTGGTCGCCTGACTTTTGGCAATAAATTTTGCAACTGATCGACTCCATTTTTTATCTTTCAACTGTCGATTATCAAACGTAGATACTTCACCAGCGGGAAATACCAGTAACAACCCACAGTCACTTAGATGATCATTGGCTTCTCTGATAGCATTGATGTTGTGTCTGACCGCTTTTTTCCCTTCAAATACGTCAACGCCAATAAACAGTTGATCAAGTTCACTGACTCGCTTTAGGTGATAATTAGCCAATACTTTAACATCACTTCGTATTTGCATAAGCAGTTCAGCTAAAATGACGCCTTCAACACCACCAAGTGGGTGATTTGCAACCACAACAACAGAACCCGTTGCTGGAATATTTGTTAATTCACCATGATCAATCTGATACTCAATTCCTAATGCACCTAATGTGTACCGAATAAACTCTTTGGTACTTAGGCCCGCGGGACGTTGTTGATATAGGTTATCAAGTTTTGATAACCCAGTAACCCACTCAGCTATGGATTCACCAATGCCTAAAGGTGTTTGACGCGGCAATCTAAATGGACTATTCATACATCACCTATCTGTTCAGAATTTTACCTAAAATGCCATTTTCTGATTTGATGTCTCTTACACACAACACAGCACCTGAGAGCCAGACAATGCATGCCATTATAAATAATAGACCACCATCATTGCCTATCACTTGTCCTGTCACGTCAAATTCTGGCATCTGGACTCCCAAAGGAGTAAATAAGTGAAAAAATATTGCACCAGACATAATTCCAACCGTTAACAGAGCGCCCAATCCGGATATACGGGTTAATAGTAATAACACAGCAATGAGCTCAGCAATGCCAATTAAATATGCACCATAATGTGAAAACCAATCGAATCCTGACCAGTTACCTAATGTCTCAAATATATAGCGTGTTTCATTGGCTCCACTAAACTTAAAAAAAACTGATTGAACAAATACAAAGGCAATAATGGCAGTTAACACGTACCTGAGATTTAAATACTTCATGCAACATCCTTATAATTATTATTTTGAAACGATTGTTGGCCAAATTTTATCTGCACTTGCTATAAATATTGGAATACTTTGCTCCCATTTTTTCTGTATGTCTCTATTGTAGTTTAGATACAATTTATTATTGACTATGGTCCATACGGTAGGGTCTCCTGGTGCTTTGTCGCTCTTCTCAGCAACCGCCCAGGCACAGTGTCCGCCGTACTGTGGTTCATAATTTTCTGGCGCTGTTTTAAATAACTCTAAGTTGGCTTTACTGATAAAGTACCACTCTGTATCTTTATAGACAGTTTTGTACTTTTTATTTCCCAATTGCGGCTTATCAGCGTTGAAATAGGATACGGCATCGTAACCGTCGAGCGCTTTATTACTAAAAAAGCTGGTATAAATCTCATCATTTGCTTGAGTCATGCTACTGAATATGAACAGTGCAATTGCAATAATTTTATACATATATTCCCCGTCTCATTTTCCATTCGATTAATAATTACTGATACTCAATAAGAACTGTCTTTTCAGAAATTACTTTCACCTTATTTAAACTTTTTATACAAAACATAAACGAGACATTGTTTTACAAGTCGATGCCATAAGTTCATGTTTCTCATCCAAAACAACCGGACGGTAATTCATCTGTATCTCATCGCGATTAACGACGACATTGGTCACACTCACTGTCTGCGCATCATCTCTACTCATCTGTACTGAAAGGTGACCATATTGCTGATGCTGATGCTGATGAAATTTATCTAGTTTTTCAGCTGTCACTCCTGTTTCTGTTATCAGCTTATAGATATCTTTTCTGTAGTCAGTAACTGCCTTCAATGAGACACCGGAAGATATCATTGGTGATACGGCAGGTATTTCGTTCAACACTTCACCATCCCAGCAATAAGAAAGAATGGAAGGCGTATTGCTGGGATAAAATATAACGACAGTAAAAGGTGCAAATTGAAAGAGTGGTATTTCAAATAGTGCCGACTTAAGATCGATAACACGGTTGGTCATGACCAAGGTTTTGACTATTTGACCACGGCTTATCAAATCACCTTTCGGTGTATTACCTTGGTAGTTATTCAATAAACAGACAGTTACCCCAAGTTCATTGCTGGCAATCCAGCTGCCTTTACCAATAGGATCAACGGGCATAACAACGCTCAGTTTGTTGGTGGTAAATATTTCAGGAGAGAGTGCAGGTGCACGATGTTTTTGTTCATCACGATTAAAAAACAGTTGGTAACCTTCTGCTTCAATAACCCAGGAAAGTGTGCACATTAGCGTGACTCTCGCTGGTAAGTGGTGGTTGCAGGTGCATACCCCATATTCATATCGATGGTTGCTTCACAGCAAATCGCCGCGACTTTCATTAATGCTAAATGATGGGTGGTATGTGAAGAGACAAAGATCAACTCTCTTTCAATGGTTGATTGCAGTATGGCACAGCGCTTTTGGTTAATGGATACTTCTGTTTTGACTGCGGTATTGCTTTCAATTGTGTGCTTATCAAGATCTAATAACCATCTTTTGATCTTTTCAAATTGGGTAATCGCTTGTTCGCTATCAATCTCGACTGAAGAGCCGCGGTGACGGACATCATAATCAACCACGCCACTATCACGCTGTGACATTAGAGCAATATAGAGATCAATGTTATGTCTTGTATGTTCTCCAATACTGCTCTCTAAATAGGGTAACGCTTTATACACATACTGTTGCTCCGTTAATAGAGTCAACAGCGCGATGCTCTGATCAATCACTTCAATGTTAGCTAATACGGACAAATTAAGTTCGTTATTACGGTTAATTATGGTCATCATGCACCTATTCTGCTTAGTCAATTGCTGTGTTTATCACGATTAATCTGTCATTGGATACTGTTTTACTAACCGACTCTCTTCACGCCACGCTTTATACAGTTCAACAAATGTTGGCGTTTTGTACCCTTTAGCTGTCTGCTGATGGCCAATTTCATATAAGGTTTTATATTGAAAAAGTAGTGTTTTAAAAATCGCTCTCAAGGGTGTTTTTCGGTCCCATATATGTGCGGCTTCGCTACTTGCACCATTAATTTCAAGAATAGTGAACGAGTTTCCAGCCATTAAGCTATCGATATCTTTAAATTTCACATCTAATCTTCCGTAGTGAAAACCGGGTAGATCATTAAAAATTGTGTCCAGCTGTTTGGTCAAGGCAAGGGTGATATATTGATTACCATCTCTGAATATCGCACCGCGGCTATGGCTCCCAGCAAAAGCTAAACGGAATTTACTGCCACAGCTAATCACATGATCCAATACTTTTTGGTGCCTTGGGTAATAGAGATGAGTTAACTGCCCCGCACGAGGATCCTTCATGATCAGCTCTTTTAAGGTCGATTCCCCATCGCCCGTGACATAAGGGGAGTACTTGAGTGTTATCGAGATGATCTTACCCTCAGCTTCACCAGGATATCGAATATAAAAAAGTCCAGCTTCAGCTTCATAAGGTGCTTTGGTTTGTAGCAGATAACGTGCATTTTTTGGAAAGCTCTCAATATAGGATTGAAGCTGTTGTTGGTTCTTTATCAACTTGACACCCACACCGCGACAACCTAAATCAGGTTTAGCCACCACGGGAAATTCAATCAATTCATCTTGCATTGCCAGCAGTGCATTTTCTGTCTGCTGCTCAACATTGCATTGATTCTTTTCTAAGGTGACAAAATCAGATATCCATTTTCTTGCCTCGCAACCCGCCAATTCCAGAATGTCATTCTTAGATTCACCGACCATGCCACTTAATTTAATACTTGGATTAGCGATCAACGGCAATGCCATGTTTTTATATTTAAATCCATACCAGATACTTTGTGCAATGACCGGGCTATAAAAAAACCACGTTGGCCAAAACTCGAATCTTGAGATGCTATTTTCTGTATCCACCTCCATAGGAGGCATACCTTGATTGACTTCGCTATCTGATTGAACAACGGATAATGTCGGGGTCGTTATTTGAGAATACGCCAAACTCATTTTGCCTCCTTAATTGACAGACGGTTGCTAAAAAATGTTTTGTTACTGATCACCAGCAGTAAAAGAGCAATAGGAATAATTGCCCATTTATAGGGAGTCGATTGAATCATTGATTGCTGGCCTAATTGGTAAACCAACGTGAATATCACTAAGGTCCATAACGAGGTTGCTAAAATGACCGCAATAATGAATTGAGAAAAATTTATATTAAAATGACCACATAAGGAGTAGCCAACTGAACGAAGTCCTGGGATAAAACGGATCAAAAAGATATTACTGATGGTTTTATGTTGCAGGCGGCTTTTGAACTGTTTAAAAGCAGAGTTTGTCAGTAAACGATATCGAAACCAACGCCAGTGCCTTGAAAATCGACCCAGTAAGTAGAGACCGACATCACCAGACGCAATACCGACTAATATGGCGCTAATGGCAAGGGAAACTGACATACTCTGATTTGATGCCAGTACAGCGGCGGTTATGATTGCGAGATCTTCGAGTAAATATGACAACAAAATGAGCGATACAAACAGCATTGGCTCCTGTTGTCCTGTCGTCAATTCGATAACCCATTGTGTTAAGTTTTCCATTGTTAATCACTTTTAATATTGAGTACTTAACATGACCATATAAAATGAGAAAAACTTTCAAAAACCGTTAATTATTTACATCTATCCTACTGTTATTTTGTCCAAACCGCATATTCGTTGCCAATTGGGTCGCAAAAATGAAAGCGTTTTCCTCCGGGAAATTCAAATGTTTTTACGATGATCTTTCCTCCGGCTTCGACAATGTCTCGCTCTGTTGAATCAATGTCGTCACTGTATATCACCACCAATGAACTGCCCGTTTTTGTGCTGCATGTTAAATCTGATAGATAGAAACCACCGGCAATGCCTTGTTGATTGAAAGCGGTGTATTCAGGTCCATAATCAATAAATGTCCAATTAAACACCTGACTAAAAAATACTTTTGTGACTGCCAAATTATTTGAGGGAAACTCTACGTAGTTAATATTGTGATGATCACTCATTATCGCTCCATGTTTTGTTTGTTGATTCTAATTCGAGTGGGGCATTACTTTTAATCGATCGTATAGCTAAACTGGTATTAATATCTTTAACCATAGATAACGTTTGTAGTTTTCGCATAAATTGTTCGTAATGTTCGAGGTCTGTCGTCACCACTTCTAGTAAATAGTCATTAGCTCCAGAGACGATGTGAGCATTAATAACTTCATTCATCTTCAAAATTGCATTTTCAAAGTGTGAAATCGCACTCTCTTGATGATTACTTAGTCCAACATTGACAAAAATTGTGACGCCCAAGCCGACCTTTTTTCTGTTAATCGTTGCCCTGTACCCCGTTATTACGCCCTGCCGCTCTAATTTTTTTAACCTTCTTGCACAGGGTGAAGCTGACAGGCCCACCTGCTCAGCAATCTCGGTTGTTGTTAATCGTCCATCTCGTTGAACTATGTCTATTATATGTACATCCATTCTGTCCACGCTTATTTCCACCCTATTTTAGTTAAATTTTAGTGATTTCAAGCGGACAACCTCAACTGCAGACCTAAAAACGCTGAGATTCACCATGACATAATGCGTCATAATATGTAAACACCTTGTTACTGAAAAGTTCATTAAAATGTCCTCCATTCCTGCTCTTGCAATTCACACAAACAGATTTAATTATGGCTACCCTGCCGTTTTCATGACGATACTAGTATGGTCTGGTTTTTTTCTCTCTTTACGAGCAGGAGCAAACTCAGCCTTAAGTGTTATCGATCTCTCGTTATTACGTTTTGTCTTACCTGCGTTTTGTTTCAGTCTGGTTGTTTACAGGAGTAGACGAAAAATCCAAAAAGTGCCTATCAAGTATCTTTTAGGGATTATCGCAGGTTCCGGTTTTCCGTTTTTTTATGTTGGAGCAACCGGAATGCAGTTTGCGTCAGTCTCTTACGGTAGCTTATTAATTCCCGGCACATTACCCTTATTCGTATCAGCAATGGCCGTTACATTTTTTAACGAACCTTTTTCACTGCATAGAAAGCTCGGATTAACCTCCATAGGCATTGGAATTGCCATCATAATTTCAACCAGCCTTATAAATTTTGATTTTTTACAACTTAAAGGGGTGGTTCTGTTTCTATTCGGCAGTGCGATGTGGGCCATGTTTACCATTTGCATGCGAATGTCTGGATTAACAGCAATTGAAGGTGCCGGGCTTACGTCTTTAGGATCGTTGGTGTTATTGATGATTTATTGCGTAGTAATGCCGTTTGAATTACACATGTTCGAGGTGACGCTGTCAGAGTTAGCTATTCAGTTTCTCATTCAGGGCGTGTGTGTTGGCTTAATTGCCGGTTTTTGTTATGGGTTTGCTATTTCTAGATTAGGGGCAGAGATGACAGCCGCTTTTGGGTCACTAACCCCAGTAGTGGCATCGCTTATTGCGATGGTCATTTTCGAAGAGGCATTAACATCGATTACTATGTTAGGTATGGCTTTTATCTGCGGTGGTTCCATTTTTGCCAGTCAGATTTTCAAAAAAAGAGGATAGCCTAGGCGAACTAAAACCGCAGTATGATGAGTACTGCGGTTCTGTATTGATGTTACGAATTACGTCGAGCGGTAACAGAGTCGGCAAGTTGATTCAGTAATTTTTCCGTATCACTCCAACCAATGCAAGCATCTGTAACACTTTGTCCATAGGTTTCCACTTTGCCATCAACGATATCTTGGCGACCTTCAACAAGGTGACTTTCAACCATGACACCAAAGATAGAGTTATCTCCATTGGCCATCTGAGCGCCAACATCTTCAGAAACAATTAACTGACGTTCGAACTTCTTGCTGCTGTTCGCATGAGAAAAATCGATCATGATTTTTTGCGGTAACTTTGACGCTTTGAGTTGATAGTTGATATCAGCAACATGTTCTGCACTGTAGTTCGGCCCCTTTCCGCCACGTAAAATAATGTGACAGTCTGGATTCCCCTTGGTTTCAACAATCGCAGAGTGGCCAAACTTAGTCACTGATAAGAAGTGATGAGGTGCTTCAGCAGAACGAATCGCATCGGTGGCGATTTTAATATTTCCATCGGTACCATTTTTGAAACCAACCGGACATGAGAGCCCTGAAGACAGTTCTCTATGTACCTGAGACTCAGTGGTACGTGCACCAATCGCGCCCCAACTGATAAGATCGGCCATATACTGTGGAGTGATCATATCTAAAAATTCACTGGCGGTTGGCATTCCCATATCAGTAAGATCAAGCAGTAATTTTCGGCCAATTCTCAGTCCGTCATTTAGCTTGAAACTATCATCCATATAAGGGTCATTAATTAGTCCTTTCCAACCAACAGTCGTACGTGGCTTTTCAAAATACACACGCATGACAATCTCTAAGCGATCACTCAGTTGGTCACGTAACACTTTTAACTTCTTTCCATACTCAATTGCCGCTTCTGGATCATGAATGGAGCATGGGCCAACAACAACCAATAAACGGTCATCTTTATCATTGAGAATATTGTGTATCGCTTTACGAGCAGCAAATACAGTGTCCGCAGCCTGTTCTGTTGCAGGAAAACGTTCTAATATTGCAATTGGTGGTAAAAGCTCTTTAATCTTGTTAATTCTTAAATCATCATTCTGGTGCATGCTCATCTTCCTAGTAATCTTGGCCACTTATACTGTGTGTACTTTTTTTTAATTACAATTAACTTATCTGCTTAGCCGCTATAGTGCAACGATTAAATGCAACAAAACACACTCTTAATGATTACAGAGTGGCTAATAGCTATTTATCATTACTTTCCAAATTCGTTATCTGTCATTACCTTTTATTCACATATATACTTTGTATTTATTCCATTAAGTTTATAGTATCTAATAAAAAACATTGGTAGGAGTATTATGTGTTTGAATGCAATAAATTATCACCTTCGGAACAGCCTGTAATCCAATGCAAAAATCTCAATAAATGGTTTGGTGACTTTCAAGCACTTAAGCAGATTGATCTCTCAGTTGCTCAGGGTGAGAAGCTAGTGATCTGTGGTCCTTCGGGTTCAGGTAAATCTACACTCATTCGTTGCATAAATGGACTTGAGTCTTTCGATTCTGGTCAACTTTCCCTCTTTCAATCAAGCGACACTGCAGTCATTCATAAAAGCGGTCGTATTGGTATGGTATTCCAACACTTTAATCTATTCCCTCATATGACCGTGTTGGATAACTTAATATTAGCCCCGATGCGAACACTTAACATGTTGCGAGCAGATGCTATTGAGCATGCTTTAACCATTTTAAAACGAGTGAATATCTCAGAACAGGCTCACAAATACCCTAACAAACTATCCGGAGGTCAACAGCAGCGTGTCGCAATTGCTCGGTCGCTTTGTATGAAGCCTGATATTTTACTGTTTGATGAGCCCACCTCAGCGCTAGACCCTGAAATGATCAGTGAAGTGCTTGATGTTATGTGTGACCTAGCAGAGGAAGGAATGACGATGGTGTGTGTGACACACGAAATGGGCTTTGCAAAAAAGGTTGCTGATCGCGTCATTTTTATGGATGAAGGCGAAATTATAGAAATTGCACCACCACAGCAACTGTTTGATAATCCGCAGCACCGCCGTACCCAACAATTTTTAAATCAGATACTAAGTTACTGATATGAACAAGGGATTAGCATTTTTTAAACCTGCATTGCTCGCTTTAGGTCAAATAATCATTTTGTTTTCTAGCATTGTTTACATTATAAACAGTGGCGCTCAAGTGATGGGGTATTCATGGCAATGGGATCGTGTTCCCGACTTCATACTGGTATACGAAGATGGAGAGTGGTGGGCGACAGAGTTATTAAGTGGTTTATGGGTAACTATGCAGATTTCATTTTTTAGCCTGTTCGCCACTTTTCTGATCGGGTTAATCACGACATTGGCAAGAGTATCGTCTTCGATATCCGCCAGGCTGCTCTCTCGTTTGTATATCGAAATAATACGTAATACGCCACTTTTGGTTCAAATATACATCCTCTATTTTGTATTAGGGCCGGTCATAGGTTTAGACCGTTTCACTACGGCGGTACTCGCATTGGCTCTTTTTCAAGGCGCTTACACTGCTGAAATATTACGTTCAGGTTTAAATTCGATACCTACTGGACAATTTGAAGCGTGCCGTACTTTAGGTTTATCATCGTTTTCAACTTACTATTACGTAATACTACCGCAAGTGATTCAACGAACCTTGCCACCACTTACCAATGAAATTGTATCTTTAGTTAAAAACTCATCGATTGTCAGTGTAATGGCCATCTTTGATTTAACCACAGAAGGAAGAAACATAATCGCAGACACGGCTATGCCTTTTGAGATTTGGTTCACTGTCGCCATTATCTATCTCTGTTTGACAGTCACTATTTCATTTTTTGCAGCTCAACTTGAAACAAAGCTCGGCGCCCATTGGCGCTAATTATATGGAGATAAAATGTTATGTTACGACTATTTACCACTATTTGTACCACTCTAATTATTCTTACTTTATCACCCCAAGGCATGGCTAAATCTGAATTGGATTTAATGCAAGAAAGAGGTGTTATCAAGGTTGGAATGTCAACTTTTGTACCATGGGCGATGCGTAATAAACAGGGAGAATTGGTAGGTTTTGAGATTGATGTGGCTAAAAGACTTGCTAAGGATACTGGCTTAAAAATACAATTTGTGCCTACCGCTTGGGATGGGATCATTCCTTCCCTTCAAGCAGAGAAGTTTGACGTAATCATCGGTGGCATGACCATTACAGAACAACGAGCCAAAGGAGTCCTCTTTACATCGCCATACTCGCACTCGGGAACCAAGGTCGCGGTGAATAAGCAGCTTTTGCCCGACTTGACTGAATTGAAGCAGCTCAATTCACGTAAAATAAAAATTGCAGTAAGACGCGGGGCTGTTTCGGTTACCGCTGCAAAGAGTCACTTCCCAAAAGCCAAACTATTACAATTTGATGATGATGCTCAAGCATTTCAAGAAGTGTTAAATGGCAACGCACATGCTGTTATCGCTTCAACACCAAAACCAGAACAAGAGTCGATCACTTTCTCTGATATTCTCTATCTCCCATTTAGTCAAAGCTTATCACAAGGCAACGAAGCATTTGCAGTACGCTTAGGTGAAGAGGATAAGAAACACTTTTTCAATGTCTGGATAAAGGCTCGAACTGAGGATGGTTGGTTGCAGGAGCGCTACGACTATTGGTTCACTACGTTAGATTGGAAAGATCAACTTACCAAGTGATAATTAATCATAATAACGTTATCTGAAGGAGCATAATGAAAGCATCATCAGCACCCATTACAAGCAAACAGCTACATTTTACTTTGTTGGATGGTATTGTTATTGCTTTTTTAGTAGCGTTAGCATATTGGTTCTATTATCGAACTGCCACTGGTTTAAATTACCATTGGCAGTGGCTTAATGCTTTTGAACTTATTTTCACCTCCAGTAGTAACGGGGGGACTCCCTACTTTTTTCAGGGTGTCATTGCCACCATTAGGCTCAGTTTATGGGGTGTTATTTTTGCTTCCATAGTTGGAGTAGCTGTTGGCATTGCTCGACTTTCAACCATTCGTTTTATACGTATAATTGCTACGACTTACGTTCAGTTAATTCGTAATATTCCACCACTCGTCTTTGTATTTATTTTCTATTTTTTTATTTCTAATCAACTTGTACCACTACTAGGTTTAGATACTCTATTGCGCTATCACTCCGGTGAAATCAATGGATTACAAATGTTTCTATTTGGGCCTTCTCATTTATGGGAGAACTTAGTGTCAGGTGTCTTGTGCGTTGGTTTTATATCTGCTGCCTACATTGCTGAAGTGGTTCGTTCTGGATATAACGCCGTTGATAAAGGGCAATGGGAAGCATCACAAAGTTTAGGTTTATCACGTTGGTCTCGTTTTCGATATGTTATTGCACCACAAGTGCTTGCAGCCATTGTTCCCTCATTAGCTGGCCAATTCATATCATTAATAAAAGATTCATCAATTATCTCTTTAATCTCTATTCAAGAACTCACTTTCGTAGGCACAGAAATCGCTAATTCATCCGGTATGGTTTTCGAAATATGGCTATTGGTGGGGCTTGGGTATTTAGTGCTTTGTTTATCCATTTCCTCCGTGTTTTCTTACATTGAGCATAGAAGTCAGCGTTATAAAAGATAACCACAGCAGTGTTTATCCAATATATACCAGCCAAATATTAGATATTGCTTTCATTGCTGACAGGTGATGTCGTTATCATATTTGACATAAATAGTGGCTTATTTATTGCTTGTTAAAGAACAAATCATGAACTTATGTTAATTTTGACACTCACGTATTCATTCAAACAACGGATTTATTTATGTATTTAACGCCAATAAAAAAAATATCACCATTTATAATAGGGCTGACTCTATTATGTTCAAATCCTGCATTGGCCGAAAATTTTAGTTACAACTTCGTTGAAGCACGTATTGGTGGAAGCCCATCAACATTTGGTGGTCAATTAAGTGGGTATATCACTGAGAATTCACACTTTATTCTTAGAATGGACTCAGAGTTTTCTGGGGATTGGGACCTTGCAGCAGGCGCTGGCTTTAATGGCCCGTTAAATGAATTCAGTGATGTCACAGGTCAAATTTTACTTCACAATGTAAAATCAAGTGGCAGTGACAAAATTGGTGACGAAAACCTGACTGAAATAAATGTTGGAATGAGGGCGTGGGTATTACCGCAAATAGAAGTAGGCGGTAACGTAGGTCAATTAATTGACAGCGATGAGACACAGTTTGTTGGCAGTGCACATTTTAGATTCCATTCAACGGATCAGCTTTCTATTGGTGCCGAAGCAAAGTTTCATGGTGTTTATGGCTCGCAAATAATAATGACCGCACGCTTTCTTTACTAGTACAAACTAAACAACAGATAGAAATAGGGTCTGTATCTTCATACCCTATTTCTATTATCACCCTATTTAATTGCCACTTTAGGTTGAACATACTTTTTACTAACATCAACTACTGCAATGTCTCTAAAAAAACTACGACCCATCAGCATGCCAAAATTCAAATGTGTTCGATCGGTTAACGTAAATTCTGTATGGACTTTTACGTCACCAACTTGGACCCAAGCAACTATTACTGCTCTTTCTTGAAGTTTATTAACATTTGAAGACTGCTTTATTTTCACCCAACGCTCAACAGGCAAAGAATACTCTCTTGAACTTTGTTCATTATGTGCAAGCTTAAATTTTATCCAATCTTTACCATCTCGTTCAAATTTTTCGATATCAGTAGCGCTAACTGATGACGTCGTGGCACCGGTATCAATACGTGCCTTAACATTAATATTCAATCCTTTTATATAAACCCACTCCTGCTCACCTAAAATGAGTTTACCATCACTGGTTTTTACTGATTTAGTAGGTTTGATTACAGGTTGACTCTCTTTTGGTCTTTCTGCTACAGCCTTATCGTCAGTTTTAATCTCTTCATCAATCTTAACAACATCTTCGCTGCCACTTTTATCAGTACTAATAGGTTCAGGTGTTGAGTCATGTATATTATTAGATTCAGGGGTTGTTGAGCAACCAAACAAAAATACAGACAGTGTTAATAATAAATATCTTTTCATTTGTTATCCCTATTAAAAACAATTAATTTGAAACAGTGGCTAATGCTTTGGCAACATATTCGATATGTTGTTCTTGAAGCCCTGCAATGTTGATGCGTCCATCCCCAACTGCATATATGCCATGGTCGGTTTTCAGTCGCTCCATCTGTTCTGGTGAAAAACCTGTTACGGTGAACATTCCTTTATGACTGTTGATGAAATCGAATTTATTGTTATTGGTTTCAATTTGCAGCGCAGTGGTTAATTGTGAACGCAACGAAATTAAACGAGCATGCATATGCTCAATTTCATCTTTCCAGATTGTCGTTAGTTGTTGATCGTTTAATATCTTACCAACAATTGCTGCACCGTGATCTGGCGGCATGGTGTAAGTTGCACGAGCCATCTGCAACAGTTGTCCTTTTGCTTTTTGAGCCAGTTTTTGATTTTGGCCAACTACGATTGCAGCACCTGTACGCTCACGATAGAGACCAAAATTTTTAGAACACGATGTCGCAATAAACATCTGTTCTACTCGGTCTGCCATGTATCGCATTCCTGCGGCATCCGCTTCTAAACCGTCGCCAAACCCTTGATAGGCAATATCGACAAAGGGAGTGAATCCATTTTTCTGTATCAAATTTGTAATGGTCTGCCATATTTCAAAGCTAATATCAGCGCCAGTTGGGTTATGGCAGCAACCGTGCAACAACACGACATCTTTAGGTCCTGCATGGGCTAGATCACGTAGCAGCAGTTCAGTGTCTACTTTTTTGGTTTTTGGACAAAAATAATGATACTGACGAACTTTGAGGCCAGCGGCTTCCATCACAGGTTTATGGTTCACATAGCTGGGATTGCTGATCCAAATAGTACTATCTGGTTGCGCTACTTTTATTAAATCTCCCAACATACGAAGTGCACCACTTGCACCTGGGGTTTGAATGGCAGATAAACGTGTGTAAGCAGAAGTATCCTTTAACAGAAGATCAACCATACTTTGGTTGAATATTTCGCAACCAGCTAGGCCTACATAAGCTTTAGTTGTTTGTTCTGCAAGCACTTGAGTATTTGCCAATTGTACGGCTTTCATGATTGGAGTGTTACCCGTGTTATCACGATAAACACCAATGCCAAGATCGACTTTGTTTGCCCTGTTGTCATTACGGTAGGCAATAGAAAGCGATAAAATTGGGTCTTGGAGAGGAGTCGACAAGTTGCTTAACATTTAAAACATATCCTTATGATCATAATTGCTATTACGTTACCATCTGACGTGACAAAAATCACCTTTTGCTCTTAACTTTCCTGCTATTTACGTTATGTATTGTTAATTAATTGCTAATTCAATAGACTTTGCATCGCACTAAATGACCACCCATTCACGTCTCCGTTATCTCTCTTCATTATAAATCTGCTTATATTTCAATTATCTCTTTGTAACAAACAATTCGTTTTCATTGATTTACGTCGAATGTTGCATAATTGTAAATAAATATTGATAGAATATTTTATACAATATACTGTATAGGTGATTCATAAGGACATAAACAGACATTTTAGTTCACATCAATCGAACTATTACTTGGAAATCGAGGAAGATTATGAAACTTTGTAAACCGCTTTTATCAGCAGTTATACTATCTTGTGTATTCAGCACCAATACGTTCGCACAGCCTTACCCAGCAGGTACTGTACTAGCTGAAAAACAAGAGATTACTCTTAACAATGGCAATGAAGTTACGTCCATTGACCCTGCCAAGCAAGCTGCAGAGCCTGCTTTTAATTTAGGTCGTGACCTTTTTGAAGGTTTGACAATTCAGGACAAACAAGGACGTACTATTCCCGGCATAGCCAAGAGTTGGGATGTTAACAGCGATAATACTGTTTACACATTTACCTTGCGTGACTCTTTATGGTCTAACGGTCAACCATTGACGGCTGAAGATTTTGTTTATAGCTGGCAGCGTCTTATCGACCCAAATACGGCATCTCCTTATGCATGGTTTGCGGCTATACCTGGAATTAAAAATTCGGCCATGATCATGGATGGAAAAATGACGGCCGATCAACTGGGTGTTAAAGCGCTTGATAAACACACCTTTGAAGTGACTCTTGAAAAACCGGTCCCTTTCTTTGTTAAGCTTTTAAGTCACCCTGTACTTGCGCCAGTAAACAAAGCGACAGTTGAAAAATTTGGTAACCAATGGACGCAACCTGGTAACATCGTCACCAATGGTGCATTCATTGTAAAAGAGTGGAAAGTAAACGAAAAAATGGTGATGACTAAAAACAGCAATTATTGGGATGCCGATAATGTTGTGCTAAACAAGATCACTTGGTTACCTATTGGAGATGCAAATGTCTCTCTTAATCGCTTCTTAGCCGGTGAAATTGATGAGGTCACTTCAATCCCATCCGCGCAAAAAAACAAACTTCTTAAGGCTCACCCTGAAATGGTTCGAGAGACTGGCGCCTCTTTGGGTTCAACATTCTATTATCTGAACACGGCTAAAGGCCCAACAAAAGATATACGTGTTCGTAAAGCGCTCTCTTTTGCTATTGACCGAAAAATAATCACCAATGCCATCGCGAAGAATGGTGGCATCCCAATGTTTACACTCGTGCCACCTCAAACTGATGGTTTTAAGAGTTTCAAACCTGATTTTGCTAATTGGTCTCAAAAAGAGCGTAATGAAAAGGCTAAGGAACTGATTGCAGAGGCTGGCTACAACAAAAGCAATCCGCTTAAGTTAACCTTTACGACGCCTACGTTCTCAAAAGACGTGAAAATGGCGACGGCTATGGTCGGCATGTGGAAGCATGTTCTTGGCGCTCAAATTGAAATTAAGCAGTTAGAACCAAAAGTGTTTTATGCACTAAAAGATCCAGGAAATATCAACCGTGGTGGTTGGACTGCTGATTACAATGAAGCCTCTACGTGGTTAGACATCTTTGTTTCGACTGGCGAATACAACGATTCAAAGTACAACAACCCTAAATATGACATGTTAATGAAAAACTCTAAAACTCTTGCCGATCCCTCTCAGGAGTATATTCAAGCTGAAACACACTTAATCAATGACATGGCTATCATTCCTTTGTACCGCAACGGTGATGATAAATACCTAAGTAACCCGAAAGTCGGCGGTTATGAGCGTTCAAATCCTGAAAACTCATTCTACCGTAAAAACGTTTATATCATTGCTAAGTAAAGCCTAAAACACAGTCGCTTATTATATATAAGCGACTGTATTCAATTAATGACCTGCCTGTAATTCAAAGGTCATTTCCGTTACAGGGTTATTTTTCTCCACGTCATTCGTCATCTGTATTGTAGGAATATTATGCTGTCATATATTGTCCGTCGATTTTTAGTGGCTATCCCAACGCTACTGTTCATTGCATTAGTCTCTTTTTGGCTAATGCACATTGCACCTGGTGGACCATTTGATATGGAAAGGCCTATGCCTGAAATAGTCCGCGCTAATATCGAAGCAAAATTTCACCTAAATGAACCTTTTTTTGTTCAATTTTATATCTATATTACCAATTTCATCCAAGGAGATCTTGGACCAAGCTTTGTTTATCATGACTTTACCGTCACTCAACTTGTTGCTCAATCATGGCCTGTTTCAGCTATCTTAGGCGCTTTGTCATTTTCGATTGCCGTACCTACGGGAATGCTGTTTGGTACCATTGCTGCTCTCAAACGAAACAGTCGATTAGATTATATTTTGATGTCACTCTCCATGACTGGTGTTGTGATACCTGCCTTTGTATTAGCGCCTATATTAGTCACCATTTTCTCCATTCACCTTGGACTTTTACCTGCAGGCGGTTGGGAGGGTGGGAGTATCCCCTACTTGATTCTTCCTGTTATAAGTTTAGCTATTGGATCAATCGCCAGCATTGCAAGGGTAATGCGCGGATCAATGATAGAAACATTAAATCAACCGTATATTAGAACCGCTAAAGCCAAAGGTTTATCAACTTCATATATCCTATTTCATCACGCGCTTCGTCCTTCATTAATCCCTGTGGTCGCAATGCTTGGGCCTAGTTTTGTATCGGTCATTACAGGTTCAGTGATCATCGATATCTTTTTTAGCACAGGTGGCATGGGACAACACTTTGTTTCAGGCGCGCTCAATCGTGATTATGGTTTAGTCATGGGGATCACTCTTATCGTTGCGACCCTCACTATTATGTTTAACCTAATCGTTGATTTGCTTTATACCATCATCGACCCACGTATTCGTCTGTAGGATTTCATTATGTTGACCAAGAAAATTGACACTTCAGTTCTAACTGACAACTTAACCAACTCTATCGATGCCATCGAAGGTAGGAGCCTTTGGCAAGATGCATGGACACGTTTTAAAAAAAATCGAGCGGCCATGTTCTCAGTCTACATATTGGCTTTTATCGTGTTATGTATCACTTTTGGCCCTATGTTATCGTCTTTCAGCCATGACGAAATTGATTGGGAGGTAATTTCAGATCCTTATGAATTAGGTAAACCCTCTTTCGCTTCTGGTCACTATTTTGGTACTGATGACTTAGGGCAAGATATCTTTGCAAGAACCATGAATGGCGGAAGGTTATCCATCATGGTTGGATTTATGGGTGCTTTAGTAGCGGTTACTATAGGGACATTGTGGGGCAGTATTTCTGGGTTTATTGGTGGTGCATTAGACAGTGTCATGATGCGAATTATTGAAGTCTTAGATTCAGTTCCATTTATGTTCATGGTGATCCTTTTTGTTACCCTCTTTGGTAATAATATTTATCTTATTTTCATTGTTATCGGCATGGTTTCTTGGCTAGGAATTGCCAGGGTAGTGCGTGGAGTAACTTTCAGTTTAAAAAAGCGTGAGTTCATTGAAGCGGCGCACTCCATCGGGGTCTCTAACAGTCGAATCGTACTGCGACACATAATGCCAAACGTACTTGGTATTGTGATGGTCTATTCATCACTGATGGTTCCTGGTTTTATCATGTTTGAATCCTTTTTGAGCTTTTTAGGTCTTGGGGTTCAGCCTCCCGATACGAGCTGGGGTGTCTTGATTTCAGCTGGTTCAAAAACCATTGATGTGGCTATTTGGCAACTAATTTTCCCTTCGATTTTTCTAGTGACCACATTGTTCTGCTTTAATTTTATTGGCGATGGTTTGCGAGATGCCCTCGACCCGAAAGATCGTTAAGGAGTAATCATGAGTATTTTAACTGTTAATAACATGAACGTACGCTTTCGAACACAAGATGGACTCGTTCAGGCGGTATCCGACCTCTCTTTTTCAATAAAACCAGGTGAAACTTTAGGTATTGTTGGTGAGTCTGGTTCTGGAAAAAGTCAGTCTGTCTTCGCTTTAATGGGGCTAACTGCTGATAATGGTATTGTTTCTGGTGACGCACTTTTCCATGGAAAAAACTTACTGGAAATGAGCAAAAAAGAACTTAACCGTATTCGTGCTGAAAAAATTGGCATGATTTTCCAAGATCCAATGAACTCACTTAATCCGTTCATGAAAATAGGTAAACAACTTACAGAGGTGCTGCGAAAACACAAAGGATTAAGTTCTAGGGAGGCTACCGCACAGTCGATACAAATGCTCGACGCTGTGCGTATTCCTTCTGCTCAAACACGTATGACTCAATACCCACATGAACTGTCTGGAGGCATGCGTCAACGTGTGATGATTGCAATGGCTCTACTTTGTAAACCGGAACTAATCATTGCCGATGAGCCTACAACTGCTCTTGATGTCACTGTGCAAGCGCAAATACTGACGTTACTGCGTGATTTACAAACTGAGTTTAATACCGCCATCTTGTTGATCACTCATGATATGGGTGTCGTTGCTGAAATGTGCGATCGAGTTCTGGTCATGTACGGCGGCAGGCGCATGGAACAGGCTAGCATTAATTCACTGTTTGAAAGTCCGAGCCACCCTTACACTCAGGGATTACTTACTGCCATCCCTTCTATTCATGATGATATAGATAGATTAAAAACCATTGCAGGCAATCCACCTAGTGCTCTCATTGATGCACAAGGCTGCCCATTTTATGAGCGTTGCAGTTCAGCTAAAGAGCTGTGCAAGAATGAGATGCCCAAATTTCTATCTGTTAACGATCAGCAGTCATTAGCTTGCCATTCATACTCGGCCGTGACCCCCGTCGTTTCAAAACCAATTCTCACGGAGGAGATAGCATGAATAACAAAGAGATATTAATGCAAGCGCGTGATTTACGTGTACATTTTCAAGTCGGATCATCATGGATTCCTGGGTCTAAACCAAAAATTGTTAAAGCTGTCGACGGTATTGATTTGGATGTCTATCGTGGTGAATCATTAGGTATAGTTGGTGAGTCGGGTTGTGGTAAGTCTACACTTGCTCGAGCTCTTTTAAGACTCATCGAGCCGACCAGTGGTGAATTGCGCTGGGCAGGCGAAGATATGCTGGCATTTAATAAAAAACAACTCGTAGATAGCCGTCGTCATTTTCAAATGATCTTTCAAGATCCTGCTGCCAGTTTAAACCCTCGAATGACGATATCAGAAAGCATCGCTGAACCTCTATTTATTCATGAACCTCAGATGAAGCGCAAAGAAGTTGAGAGTCGTGTCATGGCTATGATGGACAAAGTTGGACTTTCGGCAACGCAGCGTAACCGTTATCCTCACGAATTTTCTGGCGGACAGTGCCAGCGTGTAGGCATTGCACGCGCTCTTATTTTAAAACCCCAACTGATTATCTGTGATGAGCCAGTCAGTGCACTTGATGTGTCAATTCAAGCGCAAGTTATCAACCTGTTAAGTGACTTACAAAAAGAGATGAATCTAACTATGGTCATGATTGCCCATGACTTAAGTGTTGTACGACACATCAGTGACCGTGTAATGGTGATGTATTTAGGCAAACCCATGGAAACTGGTCATTATAGAAACGTGTTCGATGAGGCCGCGCATCCTTATACCCGAGCACTGCTTTCTGCCGTTCCTATCGCCAATCCAAAATTAGCGCGTAATCGTGATATTCAATTGCTTCCAGGCGATCTTCCTTCACCGCTCAATCCGCCTACTGGTTGCGTATTTCGAACTCGTTGCCCACTAGTTACAGACACTTGTGCATCGCAAAAACCGACTCATTCTGGTACAACTGATCATAATATTCATTGCAATAACGTTAATTTAAAAGGAATTTTATGACTTTACCTCTATCAAGTGTTTCTGAGCGTCTGAATGCGCTCAGAGTTTGCATGAAACATCACGATTTTTCTGCTTTCATCGTGACCAATTATGATCCTCACCATAGTGAGTACTCAGCCGAACACTGGTTTTCACGTCAATGGATAACTGGCTTTACCGGTTCATCGGGTGATGCTGTAATCACACAAAATGGCGGCGGACTCTGGACTGATGGTCGTTATTACATTCAAGCTACTGAGCAGTTGGCTGGAACAGGGATCGACCTATTCAAAGCAAGGTTAACTGACACCCCTACTATCCCTCAATGGCTTGAACAGACTCTGCCTAATGGGTCAAAAATTGGTGTTGACGGTCGCACTATTAGTCATGAATTTCTAACCCAGTTAACATCTGCATGCTCGAAAAAGCAGATAGAAGTGGTTTTGATTCATGATTTGATTGGTGAGGTTTGGTCTGACCGCCCAAGTCGACCTCAGCAGCCGGTATTTGAACACGCCACCCAATACGCTGGTGAGTCCGTGTCATCAAAACTGAGTCGTATTCGACAGAGTATGCGTGAAGATAATATTCAACACCATTTAATCGCCACTTTAGATGACATCATGTGGACACTTAATATTCGAGGCGGTGACTCTCCATACTGCCCTGTCTCTGAATCTTACCTATTGATTTCTGATTCTCTCGTGACTTTATTTATTGCCCAAGCGAAGCTGCCTGCTTCCATTAAACAAAATTTACTTTCAATTGGTATTGATTCTCGGCCCTACGAAGAGATTGAAAAGGCGTTATCAAACCTACAAGACAATGAGTCATTAAGGTATTGTCCAACACATACTGATAGCCTTTTGATCAGTGCATTAAATACCTTAATCGATACCGTCGAAGGGCCAACATACGCGGCACTCATGAAGTCGATAAAAAACCCGATTGAACTCGAAAATATGGAGCACACTCTTTGTTTAGATGGCAGTGCTGTAGTGAAGTTTAGCCACTGGCTCACTGAAAATGTTGATACCAATTCTGTATGTGAACTCTCAGCAGAACAGCAGTTAATGAGTTATCGAAAAGAACTTCCTGGATATATCAGCGAAAGCTTTCACACCATAGCCGGCTATGCAGAGCACGGAGCAAAAATGCACTATGCCGCTACCGAAGAAAGTAATAAACAAGTTGAGTCGAACAACTTCTTTCTGGTTGATTCAGGGGCTCACTACCCAGGTGGTACTACCGATATAACTCGCACTTTTCATTTTGGAAAAATATCTGAAAGTCAGTCAAGAGATTACACCTTGGTACTAAAGTCAGTAATCCGACTTACCCAAGCAAGATTTTTAAAGGGCACTCGTGGTTGCAATCTAGATATATTGGCACGAGGTGTCTTATGGCAGCACGGTATTGACTACAAATGCGGAACTGGTCATGGTGTAGGCATGTGTTTGAATGTACATGAAGGGCCACAAAGCTTTTCACAAGCTCTTATAGACCAGCCATTAGAGCCTTGTATGGTGATCACTAACGAGCCTGGCATTTACCGTGATGGGCAATATGGTATTCGTATTGAAAACATTATGAAAGTGGTTGAGCTTGAAGAGACTGATTTTGGTCAATTTTATGGGTTCGAAACCATCACTCTGGCGCCAATTCAAACCACTGCAATCATCACATCGATGTTGGAGCTAGGAGAAAAAGAGTGGTTAAACAATTATCATAAGACGGTCTTTGAAAAACTCAGTCCACACCTTGATGATGAACATATACAGTGGTTAGCTCAAGCGACACTCGCTATTTAGCATCTTTTAATTGTGTCTGTTACGTGGCGATAACAGACACCCCAAGAGGGGCTAATAACTGCTCTTGTTGCCAATCACAGATGAGTACGCCTTCTAATTTCACTCGTCTAGGATCTAACCCTTCAAGATCAATTTTGCATAGATTTGCATCTTTTAGATCAAAGGTGCCCCAAGCATCAGGTGAAAAGTCACCACCGCTTAAGTCTGAACCTACTAAGGAAGCTCCTAATAGATTTGCGCCGATCCAACGATTGTCAAACAGTTCACACTTCTCTAATTTAAGATCTTCTAAGTTGGCATAACTTAGATTTGAAGCTGTAATAAACGCTGAGCAGAAAAATGTTTTGTCTGTGATGTAATTTGCAAAACTTGAACGAATAAAATCAGCACCTTGCAAATTGCAATTTCGCAGTTCAATACCGTAACAGTTAGCACCATTGAAGTGTGCCATACTTAAATCGCAGTGTTGAAAGCTGGAATTTTTCAATTTAGCATAATCAAAACGGCAACCTTCCACCTCACCCTGCTCTATGAATTTACAATGTTTAAACGTCGCATCACTTAAATCAGCTCGACGAAAGTCACAGCGGAAAAATTGACAGTTTTCATAATGGGTATCAACCAAACTCTGTTTTGCGAATAATTCATCGTTGAACGTTTGATTGCTAACATGCATGGTGATACCTTAGTTTTCCATATGAGCCTAACTCTTTAATGACTATATCATGCTTTCAAGTAACCACTTTAATGCAAAGAAAAACAGCATGCCAAAACCGATTGTTTGCAATAAATTCTTAGTAAAATAGGCAATTAAAAAAGCGGCAATAGCCGAGATTAAATACGGATTTGTTATACTCACGTCAATATAGCCTTGAGGCATAACAACCATAGGCACAATAATCGCGGTCAACACCGTAGGCGGTACAAAACGCAGTGACTTTTCCATCCACATTGGAAATTTGAACTTCCCTGCCATGGCAAACATGACAAAACGTATTGAAAATGTGGCCGAGAACATGCCAATAATTAACAACCATTCATTCATATTTTATTCCTTTTCTCTAATCGAATGATCAACATCCCCACAGTAATCCCTGCAACTGCACTAACAATAAGTCCAAGTTTATGCGGAAGGCCTGCAAAAATAATTGAACAACTACCAGCAATAATGACCGCACTCCACATCGCTTTGGCATTGAGGTAAGGAACCACCATGCCAATGAAAGTCACCGCCATCGCAAACTCAAGACCCCACTGGCTCATGTCAGGGAAAGATTCACCAAGTATTACTCCGATCACCGTACAAATAAACCAATTGCCATACATCGCAATCATCGACCCTAAATAGTACCAATGGGCAAGTTTACTGTCTGGTGACTGATATCGTAAACTAACAGCTGCGAAGGTTTCGTCGGTTAATCCAAACGCCATGAATGCTCGTAGTGACATGGGTAGATGTTTCACTTTGTCCACTAACGCGGTGGCATACAAAAGGTGTCTAAGATTAACCACTAAGGTTGTCAATACGATAACACCAAGACCGACCCCCGATGCAATCAGAGCCAATACAATGAATTGAGCTGAACCTGCAAAGACAAAAAGCGACATCGCTAATGTGGCTGGAATGGATAATCCGCTATTAGGCGCTAAAGTGCCAAATAAAATACCAAAAGGAATGGCACCGACGATCAATGGTAGGGTCGCTTTCATCCCTGAAAAAAACTCTTCTTTTTTATTGCTCACAACATTCCTTTAATTACAGTTGTTAACTAAATGGGGGTAATATATTCAATTGGTTTCAGATCCGATTTTAATGTAACAGGATTGTAATTGAAGGCAAGCGCTATTTATACACAGCTCAGTAGCTGCTCAACACTTGTACAGCAATAGGCTGTAACACCTACCCTTACAGAGTATATCTATAAAGTCACCTTTTGAATTCAGTACATTATAGAAATGAAAATAGTATTGCTATTTAGCAACAAAACGTGTGTTTTTATCTATTTCACAGTTTCATGACTTGTTTTATTAATCCATGTCTATACTAACCAAAGGTTTATACATGGAGTACAAATAATGAAAAAAATTTTATTGGGTTCTTTCGTTGCTTTATCTATGACATCAACGGTCGCTTTTGCAGAGAGCACTCCTGCTATGTTCTCTTCCCTTAATGATTTCAATGCACCAGCAGCTGAATCCGTAACGGGGGTTCGATTGGCGGCTTTACACGGTAAAACAGGCGATGTTACAGGCGTCGATTTTGCATTTGGTATGTCTGAAAGTGACAATATCACAGGTGTCAACTTTCCACTTTTCATTGGCGGTAACCGCGTCCATAACTCCATGACTGGTGCTTCATTCGGTCTATTCAACTGGCATGAAGGCACTGATGTTGGCGCTAACTTAGGTTTAGTCAATATAACTAATGATGTGACGGGGGCAAATGTCAGTGTTGTGAACTACTCTGAAGGCTATACAATGGTTGATGTAGGTGCCGTTAACATGTCTAATGATTCACATGTTCAGGTTGGTCTGTTTAATATGACCAAGGAGATAAAAGGCGTTCAAGTCGGTCTAATTAATTGTGCTGAAAATGGTTTCTTACCTTGTTTTCCGTTTGTAAACTTTTCAATGTAGTTAGTTAATTTTTCATCATATGACGGGAACAAAAAAGGAGTGCATTCGCACTCCCTTTTTATGTCTAGCAATTACTGCAAGGGATTAAGCAAGAACAGTTTGAAGCCAAGGCCAGCCTTGCTTTTTACGGCTAAGGGTATTTTCCATCATCAACTGTCCCTCTTTATTGTGAGTATCGAGAATAGCATTCCACTCACCTTTATAAAGAAGACGAGTCGTACTAGTGGTAATGTCTGTCAGCATCAAGGCAGCCATTGCTAGACCTTCTTCATCACAACGACGTTGAAGATCAGCATTAAGATCATCAATCATGCTATCAACTTGTGCTAAAGTCGCTAATTCAATCTGACCAACCACTACGTTGCGCTCTTTAAATGGGTAAGCTTTAAGATCTTTCTCAACTAACTCAGTAGCAGTAAGGCCTTCGATATCTGTTTTAGCAATTAACAACGCTTTAATAAACGCATCTAAGTCACCAACACCTGCCAGTATCGTTAGCTCAGTAACCGCATCTTTATCTTTTTGAGTACACGTTGGAGAAGCGAAGCCAACTGTATCACTCAAAATAGCTGAAAGCATCAATGTTGCAAGCGGTTTTGTAATCTCAACATTTTCAATTTTAAACAGGTTAAACATAATGGTACATGTACAACCAACAGGCCAAATCCATGCTTCTAATGGGTTCACTGTCATCACATCACCAAGACGATGATGGTCAACAATACCTACGATTTCTGCATCAGCGATATCATCAGGTGCTTGGGATAGATCAGAATAATCAACCAACCATACTTTTGAACCTGCAACACCTTCACACATAATTGGTTGATCAACACCCGCTTGTTTCAGTATGTGCTGAGTTTCACGATTAAGCTCACCTTGACGAACGGCAACAGCTTCTAAACCACGTGCTTTTAAAAGTGCTTCACCAACGAGTGCTGAACAGATGCTATCGCTATCAGGGTTCTTGTGACCAACTACTTGAATCATTATGTTTCCTTTGCTTGTCGTCTATCGCAAATGCGAGGATTAACCTAAAATTTAATGGATAGATTTTAGAGTTTTTTCATAAAATTGCAAACCCTACTAAGGTCGCCTCTGGCTATTAATATTCTAAGCCCAAAAGATGCCTATTAATCCTATTCTGATTCAATGAATAACCTTAACGCGACTTAATATAAAATTGTTTCATTTCAATTGCTAACCAACACAATTAGAACAAAACCACAAGCACTAATCGACAAATACGCCCAATATTTTTTATTTTCATGATAAGGATTAATGTTCTGCCCTTTGTTCAAAATAACCTGACATTTTTTACTAGTATTTAGAAAGATACGATGACAAGTGGTCATGAAAATGAATAGTTTACCAATAGAACAAACTCAATCTCTGGCAGGAAATTTAACGCAATCTACGGTCGGTTATGCCGCGATTGCAATTTTTGTTATCGCATATCTTGTGGTGATGGCAGAAGAGTACTTAAAGCTTCGCAAATCTAAACCCGTGCTATTAGCCGCAGGTATTATTTGGATAATGCTAGGCATTGTCTTTCAACAGCAAGGGCAAACTGACGTCGCCAAGGCTGCAATTGAACACAATTTACTTGAATATGCTGAGCTGTTGCTCTTTTTATTAGTGGCTATGACTTATATAAGCGCGATGGAAGAGAGAAAGCTCTTCGATACGTTGCAAGCATGGATGATCGGTAAAGGGTTTAATTTTCGTACCCTTTATTGGTTAACAGGGATTCTGGCTTTTTTCATATCACCAATTGCAGATAACCTCACTACTGCACTGCTCATGTGTGCTGTCGTGTTAAAGGTCGGTAAAGGCAATCCAAAATTCATTAACCTTGCCTGTATTAATATCGTTATTGCCGCCAATGCAGGTGGTGCCTTTAGTCCATTTGGGGATATCACCACTCTAATGGTGTGGCAGGCTGGAATATTGCCATTTTCTAACTTTTTCCTTCTGTTTTTACCTTCAGTGGTTAACTATCTTATCCCTGCGTTCATCATTTCTCGGTTTGTTGAGAAGGTTCAACCACAGGCCAACCACGAAGATATTTACCTTAAGCGGGGCGCTAAAAGAATCATGGGGCTGTTTATTCTCACCATCGCAACGGCCGTTTCATTCCACGGTTTTCTGCATCTTCCACCCGTCATTGGTATGATGATGGGTTTAGCCTATCTGCAATTTTTTGGTTATTTCTTACGTAAGACGTTGCCAAGTTCATTAGCTAGAAAACGTGCCAACGCCATTGCAAACCACGATGAAAAAGCACTAAAGAGGCTGGGTTCGGTTGTACCATTTGATGTATTTAGTCGAGTGTCTCATGCCGAGTGGGATACCCTATTGTTCTTTTATGGTGTCGTAATGTGTGTTGGTGGACTTAACCTACTCGGTTACCTCGGACTTGTCTCTGAAATCATGTACACCCAATGGGATCCTATCTGGGCAAACATTGTGGTCGGCGTGCTTTCAGCTATCATAGATAACATCCCCGTCATGTTTGCCGTTATTACAATGGACCCTGTTATGAGCAGTGGTAACTGGTTACTGGTGACGTTAACAGCAGGTGTTGGGGGGAGCTTACTCTCCATCGGTTCTGCATCCGGAGTAGCATTAATGGGTGCCGCACATGGTCAATACACTTTCATGAGTCACCTAAAATGGATGCCCGTGATAGCGCTTGGTTACATCGCTAGCATCATGTTGCATCTGTGGTTAAATGCAGATACTTTCTCTATGTAAATGAGATTTTACTCAATTCAATAACCTGTAATCAAGCATCATAATAAACTGCTGTCTCATTTTACTTATGAGCAGTGCTTATACTCTGTACTGGTAAGTATGAGATGCCACAATTTAACACTGTGGCACCTAAGTTAATTACCTATTAAATCGCCCAACCACCAGCGTAGAAAGCCACCAATGCGATTGCTATAAGCACAGTACCGAAGTTCAGTTTTTTCCACTCGCCTGATACCACACGACCGATGACAAGTGCACTAAAACCAAGCATGATACCTGTTACAATGTTACCAGTAAGCACGATAAATACGGCACACATTAACCCAGACAATGCATCGACTGAATCTTCCATGTCGAGCTTTCTAACGTTACTAAGCATTAGCAAACCAACATACATCAATGCCGGTGCAGTCGCATAAGCGGGCACTAAATAACTGATTGGTGCTAAAAATAGCATTAGTAAGAACATTCCACCAACCACGGTTGCGGTTAGACCTGTTTTACCACCAGCAGCCGTACCTGCCGCAGATTCAATGTATACAGCAGCTGGAGCGCCGCCAACAAGACCTGCAAAAATACTACTAACTGAATCTGAAGTAAGTGCTTTGCCACCGTTAATGATCTGTCCATCTTTGTCTAACAAGTTAGCTTGACCCGCTACTGCGCGAATCGTACCTGTTGCGTCAAATATAGCCGTCATTACTAAGGCCAGAACACTTGGAATAACGATTGGGTTTAATGCGCCCATCACATCCATAGTGCCAATCAGTGAACCTTCACCACCAAAGTTAGGCATGGCGAAAAATCCTTGATACGTGACATTAGGATCAAATATTAAACCAAAGATTGATATAGCAACGATGACAAGTAAAATCCCACCAGGAACACGTCTTCTCTCTAAACCAATAATAGCCGCTAAACCAATAACCGACATGATCACAGGTAGCGAAGTAAATTCGCCAAGGTGAACGGGTAGACCTGCATATTCATTTTTAACAACCAAACCAACGCCATTGGCTGCTATCAACAGTAAAAACAAGCCGATACCAATACCGGTACCGTGTGCAATACCATAAGGCAAATTGGTTAATATCCACTGACGAACACCTGTTACCGTGATGGCAGTAAACACGACACCCATTAGGAATACTGCACCAAGTGCAACAGGGATACTTATTCCTTGTCCAAGTACTAAGCTAAATGCAGTAAACGCGGTTAACGAAATAGCACAACCAATGGCCATTGGCAATTTTGCCCATATGCCCATCAGTAAAGAACCAAATGCGGCGATCATACAAGTAGCAGTGAAGACTGCACCAGGATCAAAACCAGCGGCACCAAGCATACTCGGCACAACGATCACCGAATAAACCATGGCTAAAAATGTGGTTACACCTGCTAGAACTTCCTTTTTAACGGTGCTCCCTCTTTGTGTAATTTCAAAATAACTGTCTAATGAAGTTAAACCTGTTGGTTGTGGCTCCATTTCTGTTTCGGGTTGCGCATTATGTACACTACTATTATCAGACATCTTGTATTCCTTCTAGTTTATCATCCATAACAAAGGGTTAGGTGACGGCATAAACATGCGCACACCTTACCTTCGTATGTACTAATTGCAATTGAAATATGTTAACTGTCTTTACATCATTAGCTGCGTTCGTAAACCAATCGACCATCTACATACGTTCTGTAAATGCTGCGATCATCTGCTAATGTCATTAATATAAATAGTTCATCCGCCAGTGATTTAGAGTTATCAAATCTAAGCTGCTGTAGTGGTGTGGCACATGGGTCTATCACCACAAAATCTGCCTCTTTGCCAATTTCAAAGTTACCAATTAAATGGTCTAACGATAGGGATTTCGCACCGCCTAATGTTGCCAAGTAAAATGCTTCAAATGCAGGCAAACGATATTGCTGAAGTTGCATCACTTTGTATGCTTCATTTAACGTTTGCATCATATTGAACGTGGTTCCTGCACCAACGTCAGTACCCATACCTACGCGAATATTACGCTTCCATGCCTCTTGTAATTTAAATAAACCACTGCCTAAATAGAGGTTCGACGTTGGGCAAAAAGCAATAGCAGAATCCGTTTCAGCTAAGCAATCCCACTCTTCATCTTCTAGATGAACACAGTGTGCAAAGACACTTTTGGAGCCTGTGAGTCCATAGTGATGATAGACATCTAAGTAGCTTGAACGCTCCGGGTATAACTCTTTGACCCATTCAATCTCATTTTTATTTTCACACAGGTGTGTATGAACATAGGTATCAGGGTATTCCGCTTTCAATTTCCCAGCCATTTCAAGCTGCTCAGGCGTTGATGTTGGCGCAAAACGTGGCGTTATCGCATAAAGAGCGCGGCCTTTTTTGTGCCACTTATCGATCAGTTCTTTCGTTTGATTGTAACTAATATCTGCGGTATCAAGAAGATAATCGGGTGCGTTTCTATCCATCATCACTTTACCGGCGATGATTCTCATGTTGATCTTCTCAGCGGACTCAAACAGTGCATCGACCGATTCAGGGTGTACCGTACAAAACACCAGCCCTGTGGTGGTGCCGTTTCTCAATAACTGCTTGATAAAGAAGTTCGACATTTCTCGTGCGTACTCTTTATCTGCATATCTTGCTTCTGTTGGGAATACATAGTTATCGAGCCACTCTAAAAGTTGCTCTCCGTAAGCCCCCATCATTTCGGCTTGTGGGTAGTGAATGTGAGTATCCACAAAACCAGGCATGATCATTTTACCTGGATAGTGTCGAACACGCACAGTTGCAGGTACAAGTTCTTTGCCATCTTCCCACTTTCCAACCCATTTGATGCGACCGTGTTCAACCAACATCAATCCATCTTCTATGTAACGCAAATTTTCTTCAATATCTTCAGGTTTATCGACCACTTTCGCGATATCTAACAGCGTTCCACGAATTGCTTTTACTGCGTGTGAAAATTCCATAAATTCCTCTAATATTACGATTTGTTATTTCTAATTATTTTTATAAAACATAAAAAACGGCCTTTCACAGAGATGACAAGACCGTTTGAGGTTGTTTATATCTTGTTTAATCCTTTTAAGATTTTTTCAGGGGTAAAATGCCATTCACGTAACCACACACCACAAGCATCATGGATAGCAGATGCGATTGCAGGTGCAGCACCGTTAACGCCGATTTCAGAGATTGATTTAGCACCATATGGACCCACAGGATCATCACTCGGTACCAATACCGCTTTAAACTCTGTTGGAATATCACCAATTTTTGGTGCGCCGTAGCTCTTCAGATCACGGGTTAGTGGGATGCCATTGTCATCGTATATAAGCTCTTCACACATACTGTGACCAATGGCACGCATACTTGCACCATATATTTGACCTAATGCCAAATCAGGATTAATTGGAGTACCACAATCTAATAAGGCATGGAACTTATCAATTTTCACCTGACCTGTACGTGTATTGACGGCCACTTCAGCAAAGTTTGCGCCATAAGGGAAAGCAAATTCAGAAGTTGTAAAGCAACCTGAAGTAAGTAGCTGTCCCCAACCTGTACCACTTTCTGCTGTATGAGCAATATCAAAGAAGCTAACTGTTTTGTCCGTTTTGCCTTTCACAAGACCAGGTTCAACAATAGTGACATCTTCCACTGGCTCTTCAAGTAACTCTGCACCGTACTTAAGGATCTTCTCTCTCATCGCTTCTGCCGCTAACTTAGCCGCATTGCCAGAGAAACACGTTCCTGAAGATGCGTATGCGCCTTTATCGAATGGGGCGTGATCAGTATCACCAGAGTGAATCGTGATGTCATCTAATGGACAGCGCAACACTTCCGCTGCAAGTTTAACTATAACGGTATCAAGACCGGTTCCGATATCCGCACCACCAGAGTGGATGATGAAAGTGCCGTCAGAGGCCATCTTCATGCTGCAGTTTGCTTGGTCAATATCAGGTATGCCCGATTTTTGCTGAATAATCGCAGCGCCACGACCGATTTTCCAATCACCATGTGACACTTTTGGTGAACTCCAATCAATCAGTTTACGACCTTCTCGTAAAATCTCTTTCAATGCACAGCTGTGTACTTTTGGCGTCGATGTTGGCATTTTACCTTCGCCAATTGCGGCCAAAATTTTCAGTTCTTGCCCTTCAACGACGCGGTTAGTATCGATCATGTCTAAATGGTCAATGCCCAGCTCTTCTGCAAGCTCTGCCATCGCCATCGTTAATGCGAAGTTACCTTTTGGCGCTCCGTATCCTTGATAAGCACCTGTTGGACAGATGTTTGAGTAGTACGTTGTTACACGGAAATCTACGTTATCACACGGGTAAAGTGGCAATGACAGCGCTGGACCATTTGAAGGAACGGTTAATGCGTGATTACCATAAGGCCCAGTATTCGCTAGGAACTCCATATCAATCGCGGTCAATTTACCATCTTTCGTTGCGCCCAATTTCACCGTCACTTTTGCAACGTGGCGAGTTGAGTTACAGATGAACTCTTCTTCACGCGTATGATGGAAGTAGACTGGACGTCCGGTAGTCCAAGTTGCCCAGGCACACACATCTTCAAGTAAAATATCTTGCTTCGAACCGTAACCGCCGCCTACTCGCTCTTTAACGATGTGAACTTTGTTCTGTTTAATCCCTAGGATCTTAGCGACTTGGCGACGAACGTGCCATGGAACCTGAGTCGCATCGTGCATCACTAAACGCTCACCGTCCATGTAGCTGTAACATATGTGAGTTTCAACAGGTAATTGCTGCACCTGTTTTGATTCGTAAGTACGCTCCATGATCACATCAGCTTCTGCAAAACCTTTTGCTAAATCACCGATATGTCCACGAACACTGGCTGCAATGTTCTTGCGAGGGTAGCATCCAATCGGGAAGTTAACGATTAACTTTCCTTCACGAGGATCCGCATTTTCATTCTGTTCAGCCAGATCATCCGGAGCGCCTACACCGTATTCGATAGGTTCATTATGAATGATTGGCGCATTAGCTTCACGTGCTTCATCAATGGTCATTACGGGTTGCAGTACATCGTATTCAACATCAATCAATGTTAATGCATGCTCTGCAATTTCAACACTTTCAGCAACAACAGCAGCAACACGATCACCAACATGACGTAGCTTTTGACCAAACATACGGCGATCTAGTGGTGATGGCTCCGGCGCGCTTTGCCCACCGGGTGTGTAAGGAATATCAGGACAGTTTCTGTAAGTAATAACAGAGACAACACCAGGTAGAGCTTCTGCTTTTGTTACATCTAACTCAGTAATCCAAGCACTTGGGTGTGGGCTACGAAGCATTTTAATAACGCAAGCATTAGCAGGAATTCTATCTTCCACATAACATGGCTTGGCTTGAACCATTACTGCCGAATCAATTTTCGGTGTGTTTTTACCCACAACGCTAAGATCTTCGCGAAACTCTGGTGCAAATTGCTTGGTGTATTCTGGATCTTTCATTCTCTTTGTTGCAAGCTCGATCACTTCATAAAACTGCTGATAACCGGCATCACGACTGAACAGGCCTGATAAAGCATCATCTATGACATCACGTTCAGGTTGTGCGTCTCTTTCTAATAGCTCGGTTAAAATAAGCGCTAGCGCTGGATCGTTATATCCTGATTGAACCACACCAACATCAATCATCGCTTGTTGTACTAGGCTAAGTTGATTCCACTCACCAAGAGATTCCGCAGTCACTACTTTCTTATCTTGTAACTGTGCCGCAATCAATAACGATGCGTTTATTAACTTTCCATCTAATAAAATAACGTCAGAACCTGCAAAGCCAAAACCGTCATCACTATTACGTACAGAGTGATAACCCAAACCGTGCAGTAGTGTCTGAACATTTTCGCCTAAATCACAGTTTATCGTTTGTAAGTGTTCATTTAGTGTAAAAGTAATAGTCATGATTAAATATCCTTTGCTAATTGCTGACATTCAGCAAGTAGATCGGTAACGATAACGCCAGCAACATAGCGCTTATACGCAACGCCACCACACAAATCTTCAACGGGATGAATCGCTTCTGAAACGGCTTGCTCTAACAGTTCGCCTTTTAGATCTTGAAGCTCTAAATCACGAAGTCGAACAGGCGTTGAATAGCCATTGTATTTAGTAGAAACACCATCAAGCGCGATGATTTTATTGCCATTATCATCAATTGATATCGCAGCAGTTATGACTGATAGCCCCGCTGCTGAGCGCGTTAGGTTATAACCAATACAGGTAATTTGTGGGTTTGGAATAATAATTTTTACAATCAGATCTCTTTCATCTGCGTTGATATACTCTTCAACATTCAGCTCTGTGTCGTCGGCAAGAATAACTCGAGCTCTCAGTGCGAACAGCGCAGGCACTAATAATGCTTCAGGCTGTTTTGCTGCAATTTCACCACCGAGAGTTGCTTGATTACGAACATGTCTTGAGTAGATAAATCCTGCTGCTTGCTTCAAAGCAACGGGTGTTAGTTCATGATCAATCAGTGTTTGTATGTGACAAGTCGCGCCAATATGAAGCGCTCCATCGTGCATTTCAATTTTATCTAAAGCTAATTTATCCAGCGAAATTGCAACCGTTTTGTTTGTTTTTGTTGGTGCAGCATTTAGCTTAGAACCACCAGAAAACCAAGTTGACACTCCCGCATGTTCTTTTGCCAATTGGAGGGCTTGAGCTGTAGAGTTTGGTTGTAAATAATGTTCAATCATTGTGGTTACCTTCTTGAATCTTACGTAATTTAAATTCAGTAGCGTCGTCTAATTTAAAAATATCCGCTAATAACAAGCAGTTTCATAACTACTAAACAGCAACATTTAAGCCAGATTTCAATGCTGGAAAAGTTAGTTGAGATAATGTGAGGTTGGTCGTGATTTATACAATTTTCTGCGAATTTATGTCGTTAATAGCGCAAAAAATAGGAATTTGAATAGCCGCTGTTATTTATTGCTTATTGAAAAGGTCGACTATTTCGAGGGTTTCTATCAAAATAAGAACAAGGCTATCAATTTGATATTGATAGCCCTGATAGTAGGAAATCAGACGCTTATTGGTCAGATAGCTGATTTAACCATCGTTGTAACAGTGCTAAAGAGACCCCATGTCGATAACTGGCTGTTGAACGTTGATCATCGATCGGTTTAATCACTTCTCCATAAGCATCAACGATGTTTTTCACCGCTGACTCTTGAACCAATAAGGTGATAGGTTTATTTAAGAGCTTCTGTTCAATCTCTATTGAACGTATTACTGTTGGTCCTACTGCACCAAAGGCAACACGCCAATCAACAATAATCTCATCAACAATATTGGCCACACCGACTACGGATAGCTTAGTTAACGCATTTGCCGCTCGTGTGCCCACTTTATGATAGAAGGTTATTGGCAAATCTTGCTTAGCAATCAACACCGCGACAAGTAACTCATTTTTCGCCAACACCGTTTTCCCCGGTGCGGTGATAAATTCGCTTATTGGCACGGTACGTTCGCCATCAACACTGGCAAGTACAACTAACGCTTCAAGCACGTACAACGCGGGTAGCGAATCAGCAGCAGGCGAAGCATTACAAATATTTCCAGCTAACGTCGCACGATTTCTTAAGGCTGGCGCAGCAATGCTCGCCACGCTCCTTTGCAAAATTTCAGGCACTAACGGATCAATTTCGATTTGGTGCAAGTTAGCACCCGCCCCGATACTGACAAATTGAGTCCCACTAATCATGACCTCTTTAATCTGCTTCAAAGAGTTAATCGCATCTATAAAGATCACGTTGTTATCATAAGTTGGAGGTATACCAGGTCTTGCACTGTGTTGTACCATCAGATCAGAACCACCCGCAAACAGAATATGCTTTGCTAATGCCAACTTCTCTAACACCACCTCAAGTGATTCGGGTCTATAACTGAGTGTCATAACTGCCCCCACTGTTTCCATGCAATTTTAGCCGCATCAACGATCATGCTATAACCGGTGCAGCGACACAGATTTCCTGACAGCGCAGTACGAATATCTAACTCTGACAGCCCTTGCTCATGCTGTTGATACTTTTGCTCCATTAATACATAAAGTGCTAACACCATGCCAGGAGTGCAAAAGCCACACTGCACTCCTTTCGCTTCGAGCAGTGAGTTAATAACGCACTTACCTTTAACCGTCTCTCTCAAGCCCTCTAAAGTGGTGATGTGCTCACCTTCTACTTGGCCTATAGGTGTCATGCAAGCGTTCACTAACTCGCCATTAAATATGACTGAACATGCGCCACATTCCCCCTCTCCACAGCCCTCTTTGGTCGCAGTTTGATTCAAATTGTCACGCAATACATTCAACAACGATTGCATCGGATCCGATTCAATTCGAGTCAACTTCTCATTAAGATAAAATTCAATCATCATTGTTGTTCAGCTCCTTTAAGTGCAGCGAACACTTTTTCATCAGTGACAGGAATCGACGAGAATGGTCGGTTAATGGCGTGTTCTACTGCAGCTGCATAAGCCGCCGCCGCGCCATTATGTGTTAACTCGCCACCTCCTTTCGCGCCACTGGGTCCATATGGATACGGGTTATCAACCAAGTCACTCTCAATTGTCGGTACATCAAGTGCGGTTGGAATAACATAATCAGCCATGGTTCGTTGAGCAAAGATACCTTCATCAGTAAGCTCCATTTTTTCACAACTGCCATAGCCGAGTGCTTGCACCATGCCACCATCTATTTGCCCCTTAAAGACCTGCTCATCTATCGCTTTACCGATATCAAACACACCATAAGCCGCAATAATTTCAGTTTGACCTGTTACCATATCCACTTCAACTTCCACCACATTGACACCATAACTGACCACTTGGTATGCATTACCTTGGTAGTTTTGTTGGTCCCAAATGTGATAATCAGGCTTGCGATAGGTTTCATTTATCTCAATGTGTTCGCTATCGGCCCATGCTGCACGTAACTTCTTCGCCGCTTTTTCAAGTAAGTAACCAACAATAACAATGGATCGAGAAGCCACAGTAGGTCCAGAATCTGGTACCTTTTCTGTATCTGGCGTATCTAAAAATACCATGCTAATTGGACATTGTAGATTTTCAGCCACGATTTTACGGAAGGTCAAACTTAGCCCTTGTCCCATATCAGTATTAGATGCCAAGATATGAACCTGATTGTTCGACTGCTTGATAATGGTGACTTTTGCATTGACTAACACATCTTCAAGATCACCAGCAAAACCACAACCATGTTGGAATACAGCCATGCCAATACCTTTGCATTTTTCACTATTCTTAGCATGATGACTGTATTGGTCAACTTTACGGCGATACGATGACAACTCCTCAATTCTAGTCATCATTTTATCTAGGACTAAATCACCAAATATGGCACCTCCGGTTAATGAGGTTGAATCGGTTGTTAGGAAATGACGCTGTTTAAACTGTGCAGGATCGTGCCCAATTTTTTTAGCGACGTGATTAAGATGAGTCTCAATACCAAAACAGGTTTGTGGCGAACCAAAACCACGAAAAGCACCAGTTGGCACAGTGTTGGTTGCCCATGCTCTGCCATTAACACGAACATTCGGAATATCATACACGTTGGTTGCAGTGGTAATTGATCGCTGCAAAACAATGCCAGACAAACTCAGATACGCGCCACAATTGATGTCAATGTTGATGTCCATTGCCACTATTTTACCGTTAGCATCAAGACCCGTACGATATTGAAAACTCGCAGGATGCCGCTTTGAGGTAAAGGCGATATCTTCACTTCGCTCTAAAATAATTCGAATCGGTTTTTGCAGTTTCTCAACCGCGACAGCTAACGGTCCAGCAAGCACATCTGGGTAATCTTCTTTGCCTCCAAATGCGCCACCTGTCGTACATTGAATTGCCCTTACCTTATCATGCCCTAGTACAACAGCCATACAGTGGTGCACATACCAAGGACATTGCATCGAGCCCTCTATGACAACTTTGCCACCCTCTGGATACCCAACTACCCCTTGAGTTTCAAGATAGATATGCTCTTGGTAACCGGTATCACAACTCTCTTCAATGATAGTGACTGCTTTGGAGAAGCCATCAACAATATCACCTTTATTAAGGACGTGACTGTCAAACAGATTATCGTGACCATGAATAGGCCCATCAATGGCGTATTTGGATTGTGGAATCGTGTAGGCAGGGGTTTGTGGCGTATATTCTACGTTGATTTTTTGCAGTAACTGTTCGACAATTTTAGGGTCAGGGCCAACCAGCAAGAAAATAGTTTGTCCGACATAGCGAACCTCTTTCTCAGCAAAAGCTGGCCAATCGATCTCTACGATTGGCAGGGTATTTTGTCCAGGTACATCGTCAGCGCCAAACAGGTGATATCCTGTTGGTAACGATGGGATTTCGACCGATTTTATTATGCCACGAGGACAAGAAGAGCGATAAAACCGCCCCTCAAGTACTCCTTCATAACGACGGTCAGCTATATACTTCGCTTCTCCAGTGGCTTCTTGCCACTTGAACTGAGTATTAACTGCGTCCATAACCAAACCTCACATTAGTTTAGTTGATCCATTGTGTCCCAAACACGCTTAGCTACCTTTCTAGCCTCAGCGTAAATTGGCTCGATATCGAATGGGAAAGCGCGGTCTTCATAGCTGAACTTACCTTCAACCATCACACTGTTTACGTTCCCTGCATTCATGCCAAAAGCGATATGACCCGCTAGATTATCCGCCACAAACGGGGTTGGACTCGTATAATCTAAGATGGTTAAATCCGCTTTGTTGCCCGCATCTAAGCGGCCAAACTTGGCACCAAAGTTTCTCGCCAGAATCTCATTACCATTCCATAAGTTTTTGGCAGAGCTATCAGGCCACAATGGTCCGCCAGCATCACGATGTTTAAAGAACGAAAATTTAAGCTCTTCTAACATGTCAGCACCAATACCATCAGTACCTAACGCCACATTTTTGAAGCGTGTTATTTTCTGATTGTAACCAACGTTATTGTTCATGTTAGAACGCGCGTTATGGACTAAGAAGCCATTTTTGCCGTTCAAGATATCGATGTCACGGTCAGATAAAAACAGACCGTGTGCAAGCAAGGTTTTTTCGTTAATCAAACCAAAGCTGTCTAGTCGCTCAACGATGTCTTGATCATAATGGTGATGACTGTGAGTAACGTCATAACGGTCTTCAGCTACGTGTACATGGATACCTCGACCTGTTGCTTGAACCGCTTCGGCCATCATAGACAATCCTTCATTGGTCACGGTAAACGGAGCGTGTGCGCCGATGTGTGACTCAACCAAGTAAGGGCTATTTCCGCTCGCTTTCTCGCTGTCAATCAGGTTAGCGAAGTTGATGTTCTCTTCCACTCCCGCCATCATCTCTTTAGTGCCGTTATTACGGTCTGTGGTTTCATAGCAGGTCATGCCTCGCAAACCAGCTTTGATAAAACCTTTACGTAACGTATTCAGAGAGCCTGCAATGTAATTTGGCGATGCATGGTGATCTATGACCGACGTACACCCATTTTTAATCGCTTCCAATGAGCAGATAAGTCCACTGTAATAAACCGCCTCTTCATCGAGTGCTCGGTCCATTCGCCACCAAAGGTTCTTCAGTATTGAAATGAAATCTGGGCTTGGTTTGATGTCCGCCATAATTCCACGAGCTAAACCTGAATAGAAGTGGTTATGTGAGCAGACGATGCCTGGCATCACCACTTTTCCATTCATCTCCTTGACGGTGGCACTTGGGTATTTAGAAGTAAGGTTCGCTCCTACTTCTTTAATTAATGCCCCATCAATAACAATGTCTACGCCTTCCCTGATGAGCGCGGGCTCAATCTGCATGGCAGTGACGTTTTTAAGTATTAACATGCTGCTATCCTTATTAAAGTTCCACATGACCTAAAAGGTAATGGTGATTTGCGTGAACATAGCTGATCATTGTCGCTTCGTCTTTCAATGATTTCGGCAGCTCAATCTCACTCTTGTCGTTGATTGATGAACGGTAGATCTCACCATCGGCACGAAGAAGAACATTTGAACCGTCAATAAAGAAACCGCTGTTGGTGCTATTTTGGAAATCAGCTTCTAGGTTATAGATAGTGAACTTGTCTTTGTATGGCTTGCTATCCCAAGGGCAGAACTGAGCACAGTTACCACACTCATTACAGTAAGCATCCAAGTGTAAGGTTTGGAACTGATCTTTAAATCCAGGAATTGGTAGTGAAATATTGGCACGGTTAGGACAGACATCCACACATTTACTACACACGTATGAACACTCTAAACAGCGCTTCGCTTCCTGTTCAATAAAGGCATCATGATCAGCCGCTTCTAGCGTTTCAGCTTCAATCAATTTAACTTGAATTTCACCTTTACGTTCGTAGATATCAGCAACATTGACGTCTTGCGTTGCATCTAACTGTTCATCTTCTTTCGCTTCACGCTCTAAAATCGCGGTTGCCGCTTTTCTACCACCAGAAATTGCAGAAACAATCGATGAAGGACCGGTATTCGCATCACCCATCAAGAACACATTTTCGACACCAGTTTCGCCACCAGTTTCGCCAGTATCAGCATCAACAAGTGGCCAGCCATCACAACCCATTGGTACACCCATGCGGATCAATGTGTCACAGTTACTTTGCTCACCAATCGCAGTAATTAACGCGTCAGCTTGAATTTCAACCGTTTGATCGGTTGCAAGTGGACGACGACGGCCTTTCTCATCCGGCTCACCGAGTTTCATTACACGTGCTGTTAACTTACCGTTGCTTTCAAACGCTTCAGGGTTAGTTAAGAACATGAACTCAACGCCATCTTTAACTGCTTCTTCATACTCTTCTTTGTAAGCTGGCATCTCTGCAAGAGTACGGCGATAAATGATAGTCACTTTCTCTACGCCATCAACTTTCAATGCTGCGCGAGCACTGTCCATTGCTGTATTACCAGCACCAACGACAACAACATGTTTGCCTAAGCTGTCTGCTTTATTAGCGAACTCACCATCATTAAAGCTGCGTAAGAATTCAAGTGATTTAAAGACATTTGTGTTCTCACCCGTTAGCGAGATTGGATTGCCTTTATCTGCGCCTATTCCTAAACAGATATATTTGAAACCGCTCTCTTTTAGTGCTGAGACAGTGAGGTCAGGATTACAGCCATACTCAAAGTTCACGCCATGTTGCTTAACAAAATCGATGTCATGTTCAATGGTTTCTGCTGGTATTCTAAATTGTGGAATGATGTTTTTAACCACTCCGCCAGCACTCTGTTCTTTTTCAAACACAGTAACAGGGTAACCTGCTCGCGCCATGAAATAAGCCGCTGAAAGCCCAGCAGGACCAGCACCAATAACCGCGACAGGGTGCTTGGTAGTATCAAGTGTATTTTGATGCCATTTTGCTATATAACCATCCCAGCCTTTCGCCAGTGCCACTTTTTTCATTTCACGAATGTTCAACGCACCTTCGTAGTCACGACGAGTACAGTTGAATTGGCATTGATGATCACATATGTGCCCTGTGATAGCAGGTAGAGCATTTCGTGCATAGATAATTTCAAGGGCTTCGGTGTGCTTGCCTTGACCCATTAAGCGGATATATTCTGGGATGTCTTGGCTGATTGGACAGGCTGTCACACAAGGTGCAACGTAACAATCCGTCAATGGTAATTGTTTCTTAACCGTGATCTCTTCAGGTCCTCGCCACTCTTTTTGCGCATAATCAGCAACAAGAGATTTCGCAGCCAGTGCTTCTAATTTCACCAGATCAATGGCTTTCATCTGCCACTCACTGCTGGTTTCTAACTCTTTAGCACAATCTGCGAGGCGCATATAACCGCCTGGTTTAAGCAGGTCAGTGGCCATAGTGATTGGACGAATACCTGTTTCAAATATCTCTTTAATGTTAAATTTACTCGCACCGCCAGAGTAAGAAATCGGCAGTTGACCATTAAATTCACGAGACAGTTCAAGCGCAACATTGATAGACAATGGGAACAGTGCACGTCCAGACATGTACATCTCTTTATCTGGTAAACGGCCTTTCTTATTCAAAGTACCCAGAGTGTTGGTGAGCTTAACGCCAAATCCGATATCATGGGTTTTGCCTAAATCAACCAATCTGTGCAGCATCGCTTTTGCATCTTCGATCTGTAGATCGTGACTGAATGACTCTTCACTTAATGCGATGTAATCAAAACCAGCATTATCTAAAATTGAACGTACACGTTTAAATCCAAGCAGCGTCGGGTTCAATTTTACAAAGGTATTAATTTTCTTCTCTTCAATCATGTAACGACAGATGGCTTCGATCTCATTAGGAGGACAGCCGTGCATGGTAGAGAGTGTGACGCCCTGAGTCAGTTCAGTGCTAACAGAATTCGCAATCGCGATTAATTCTGCTTCTGTGTAACCAGCAGCATGGTCAGAAATGAATTCAGGATCGGTAATAAACAGTGCTAACTCGTTGACATATTTTGCAAAATCTTCGTGTTTGCTAGAATCTAACATGTCGTGGATGTACTTTTGCATCGGCGCTGTTTTAATGCCGTCCAAATCGTATCCCACACTCATGTTAAAAATGAATGCGCGCTTTTCACCTTTACGGAATAACGCTTCTAATAGGTGCAGTGCAACCCAAGCTTTTAGATATTCATCGTAGGCTTTAATCAGTGTGAATTCAGTAGACCACTCAGTGTTGAAACATTCATCTTCTGCATCAATACACGGTTTAGCAATCTCAAGCTGATCCATCTTCTGAACGGTTTTAAGTTCCATGAATCGACCACCAGCAAGCCATGAACAAATGATGTTCTGTGCTAACTGTGTATGTGGACCCGCTGCTGGGCCAACAGGTGTTTCACAGTTTTCATCCCAAACGGATAATTCATCAGCGTTTTTCTTGCTGTAAAACTGTTTTTCTGGAATCCCAAAAATGGACCGGCTCTCTTTGTACTCGCAAAACATTCTCTTGAGAAGTTCACCAAACGGTACGGGACGCATGATGTCACCCATTGTAAATCTCCTTTCAGTACACAGCCAGCACGTCGATGTGCTACGTGTAAGATAATTAAAGTGTTGTAATCGCGTTAAAATTCTTATAGTCACAGCTAAAATTGCAACTACTGCGCCAAACTTCGTCAAACCGATTTTAAAGGGAAGATTTCGTGATGAAGGTCTAATATATGGGAATAGTGAGAGGTAGAGCGGCTCATGAGTTGTGGTTTATTCACGACTCACTAATGGGTAAATGCGTATGATTCTTAGTCATAAATTATAGAGTATCAATTTAATATTCGATTATCACTTTGATAACTATCAAGCCTATTATCAACAGTAATAAATAGAAAGGCACCTTAATCTATCTCCATGTCGTTCCACATAACATGAGTGAATGGTTAAGGTGCCAATGGCCTTGCGTATCTATTATTCTGTGTGTTTAGTTGCTGTTTTTTGCTTTGGTCAACATACTTTTTGCGGTAATTCCACCTTCCTTGTTTTTCTCACTGATCTCTTTACTCTTTTTAGAGCGAGGAAGAAGAAGGTTTAGCACTACCGTTGCTAATGTTCCGGTGGTAATACCTGAATGAAACAACATTTTTAGATCTTCTGGAAAGTGTTGCAGTAGGTTAGGTTCAAGTGTTACCGCCATACCAGAAGCCAAGCCTACGCAAACCACTAAGGCATTACGTCTTGAATCGGTCACATTAAGCAGCATTCTTATTCCGGCATACGCGATCATACCAAACATAACAAAACCGACCCCACCCAGCACAGGTTTAGGAACTGTAATTGCTAAGGCTGCTACTTTAGGAAATAGACCTGCTAAAATAAGCAGTCCACCGGCAACACCGACCACAAATCGACTTGCAACACCACTAATACCAACGATTCCAACGTTTTGACTGAAACTCGCGACAGGCATTGCTGTCATGATCGCACCAAAGGTACTGCCCAATCCATCACCTAACAGACCACGGCGCAAATCTTTCCCTGTTACCTCTTTATGACAGTTGCTGCCCAGCGCCATAAAGTCTCCTGTGGCCTCTGCCACCACCACCACATACACCAACGTCATACTGATAATGGCAGGCAACGAAAAGGTCATGCCATATTTAAACGGCTCAGGCATTGCAAACCAAGCTGCCGAGTAAAGCTGTTCCATACTTACCATTCCCAATGGTATAGCGGCAATGTATCCAGCCACTAAGCCAACAACAATTGCAGACGCTGCGATGGCCCCTTTACAATATACTGAGACACCAATTACCACGGCCAATGAAAACGCAGCTAAGAAGATTTTAGGCAGTGATGCAAAACTCATGTCTCCAGCTGGGGCATCTCCAATCCAGTTCATAGCGACGGGCAGAATAGTCAAACCGATTAAGGTGACAACCACACCACTCACCACAGGTGGAAATAACTTTCTGACTTGATCCATATAGAAACTGGCAATAATTACCATAAATGAACCAACAAAGGCGGCACCAATCACACTGCCCATTCCTTGACTGCTACCAATAGCGATACAAGTTCCTAGAAATGCAAAACTTGAACCCATAACAACAGGCAGTCGTATACCAACTGGACCTATACCCAAACATTGAACTATCGTGACGACCCCAGACACCAACAAAGAAGCACTGATCAGGGTAACAATCTCACCAGGTGGAAGCCCTATGGCCCCCCCAACAATCAGAGGCACAGTAACGATGCCCCCAATGGACGCTAACATATGTTGTAAAGCTAAGAAGAAGGTGATGCCATACGGCGGTTTTTCGTTCAGTTGATATAGTAACTTCATTGTTGTAGCCTCAAAAAGTTGAATGCGTTTGTCTCTCCCCTCGTATCTGTGATAAACCCGAGATACTCAGTAAAGAGAGACTTAATAATAAAAACAATGTTAATCAGTACTATCCTTTATCAATATTGAGCTCCTTAATCACAGATTTTATCGAATTTAAAATGGGTTGATATCCTGTACAACGACAAAGGTTTCCCTCTAACGCGTCTAATATTTCAGTGTCTGATGGGTTATGACTTTCATCGAGCAGTGCTTTAGTGCTCATCAATACGCCAGGGGTGCAGAATCCGCATTGAACACCGCCCTCTGTCACAAATGCATTTTGTAATTTCTGCGCCACTGGGTCCTCTTTGATCCCTTCGATGGTGGTGACTTCCGCGCCATCACACTGTGACGCTAGAATCATGCATGAGCAGACTGCTTGTTCATCAACAATCACCGTACACGCCCCACACTCACCAACGGCACAACCCTCTTTGGTACCCGTTAATTTCAGTTGATCTCTAACCACATCCAGTAAGCGAAAATTATCGTCTACTTCAAGTTGCTGTATAACGCCATTGACGGTAAGTTTTATCTTGTTCATAGCGAAGCCTCTTCATTTGCTTGGGTAGCCACTTCATCCATAAGATCTTTGAACATATTCAAATAGACAGGTTGTTTGTATTTTGCAGACCAACGTCCACCAATTGCAGAATCAATCATGTCCAGCAATATCTTCTCTGCACGATCTAAACGTTCAGCATTAAGCGGATGACCTAATAAGGCGTTCTCCACTTCAATCAACCGTTGCGGTTTACTGAAAAGTGCGCCATCCACTAAGTGACAAAAATCGATTTTTCCCAGCTCATCAAAAGAGATCAAACAGGTCAAACTTAGCCGTGTAATGTTTAACGCATTACGGCGGCCTAATTGACTGTATTTCTCTATATAGGTTTTATTCAGTTTCGCTCTGCACAGATGTTTAGGTATAAAGATACGAGTGAGTAACTCGCCTTTTTCTAACGCGGTGCGATACGTGCCTGTGATGAAATCTGTAATTGGCATCTTACGCACGCTATTGGCTGAACGTAGCTCCACCACCGCGTTGTAGGCAATAAGTGGTGGAAGAGAGTCAGCACATGGAGCTGCGTTCACAATATTACCGCCCACAGTGGCTCGATTACGGATCTGGTTTGAACCTATGGTGTGGGCAGTCGTTGCTAACAGCTTAAAATAACGTTGTACTGCTGGATGTTTAACTAAGGCGTTAAAATTGACCCCAGAACCGATAATCACGTCACTTTCGGTCTCGACGATTTCGCATAAACCTTCAAGTTTAGCGATATTAACCAGCGTCTTCTCTTCTGTATGCAGACGCGCTTGAACCAACACATCAGTTCCCCCTGCAATCGGTTTGATCTCACCACTCTCCATGATAGATAAAGCGTGATCCAATGATTCAGGATTGATCAGTTTTATACCAGTGATACGCTGGGTATGTTTTTTCTGCTCACTGGTTGCCAACAACTCACTCTGTCGAACTGGTTTTTTCAAGTTATAACCCAAAATAACCTGTTCTAGTGTTAATGGCAGCTGTCTAAAACGCTTGTTCAACGCAAAACTCACCGCATTATTAATAGCCGCCGCTGCTAACTCGGTAGCGGGTTCACCGATGCTCTTGGCTCCAAACGGGCCACCTGCATCGTAGTTTTCGATGGCAATGATGTCGATATTAGGAATATCTTTGATGGTTGGCAGTAAGTAACTATCGAAGTTCTCAGATTTTAGCTCACCATTTTCGATGTTGTAATCTTCTAATACACCCAGACCGAACCCTTGTGCAATTCCTCCGGTAACCTGTCCTTCAAAGCCAACTTGATTGATCACTTGCCCGACATCGTGCGCTGCCGTTATGTTTATCAGGTCAATTTTTCCGGTGCTGATATTGACTTTAAGCTCCACCACCTGACAAGCATATACCCAAGTAAAATAGGGACTGCCACTGCCTTTCTCTTCATCCCAACTAATATCAGGCTGATCAAACCAACCATAAGCGGCTAAATTGACTCCTGCCCATTTGGCTTTATTCACGGCATAAGCAAAAGTGACGGATAACTCTGGCTTGGATTTATTGCGGATCTCACCTTGCAGCCACTCAGTTTGTTCCATCGATGTGACACTTAACTCTTCAGAGATCACATCAAATATTCTGGTTTTAACCGTTTCAGCGCCTTGTTTGATCGCGTTACCACCCGTCACGGTTGCTCTCGATGCGACCGTTGGTCCGCCATCAGAAATCATTGATGTTGGTGGCTCGGTAAAGCTTATTTGGTTGAGTTCGACACCAAACACTTCAGCCACAATCATCACCATCGTGGTCTGTAGTCCTTGTCCGTTTTCACACACTCCGGTTGAGATATTAATACTGCCATCACTGTTCACTGAGACTAAACCTGATGACGTATCTACCCCTTCAGCCCCCATCGAACAGCCACGGTAACTGATCGCTAAACCGATACCATATTTATTGGGATCATCCGACGCATTTAGCGCTTTAAAGGTCTCTATTTTTTCAAGGTAATTTGATTTCGTAGCGGCTTTTTCTAATACTTCATCCACCGATACTGTGTGGTTACTGAACTGCTGGTTAGTAATACTGTGTCCATCTTGTTTGATGGCATTGATGCTTCTCACTTCTAATGAACTGATTCCGCATATCTCAGCAATCTCATCCATTAATGATTCATTCGCATAGACAATTTGAGGAGAACCAAAACCGCGCATAGCACCTGAGTAAGTATTGTTGGTATAGACGCCTTGCACATCAACTCGCACGTTTTCTATATCGTAAGGACCAGCGGCTTGCACCACAGATCGCCACGTTACAAATGGCGTACAAGCCGCATAAGCACCACTGTCAGCGATGATATTGATTTTCATCCCTTCAATTTTACCATCACGATTAAAGCCAACTTTATAGGTCATGTGGTAAGGGTGACGTTTGCTACTCTCTACAATGGATTGCTCGCGAGTATAGGTAAACTTCACCGCTCTTTTTGTTAATAGAGCCATTAAACCTGCACGACACGATAAATGATCAATCGTATCGTCTTTACCACCAAAAGATCCGCCCAGCACAGCACGGCGTACATCTACTTTTGATTGATTAAGCCCTAGGTAACTGGCGACAAAACCTCTAACGCGATGTGGATTTTGAATCGAACCCGTTAAAATAACATCACTATTGGTCGGGTCGATATAGGCGGTGATCGATTCAGGTTCAATGTAAGCATGCTCCTGAAATCCAATCTGATAAACACGCTCAATCACCTGATCGGCCTTTGCTAAACCTGCATCAATATCTCCACGTTCAGTATGATGCTTTGCGACTACGTTTGACTCTTTATCTGGATGTATCAGTCTTGCGTCTTCTTTAAGTGCTTCATGTACATCGGTAATAGGCAGATATGGTTCATACTCAACCACTATGGCATCGACTGCCTGACAAGCAATCTCATAGGTCTCAGCAGCGACAATAGCGACCACATCCCCCATAAAACAGACTTCATCATTAACAATTGGCAGATAATCTCGAATGATGACACCGGCGGTAGGATCACCCGGAATATCATTAAAACAGGCGATTCGAACCACGCCAGGAATTTTTTTTGCCTCTGTTATATCTATTTTACAGATCTTGCCTGCGGGAATATCGGCATATCGACATACGCCATACAGCATGTCTGTTATCTGAATATCATTGCCGTATATCGCCGTTCCTTCCACTTTCTCTTGACCATCAACACGAGTTACACGCTTACCAATTTGATTAAAGCCACTCATTGAATGTTCCTTCTCAACGTCATTTTGAAAAGTACTGTCTAAGCTACTAAGCACACTAATGAGAGTACTAGGCAGTTTTTAGGCCCATTTTTATAAAAGGAGTGATAATTGAGATGGAATGTGATTCAAGATTGTTTTTTTTGATTTTTGCGGTTTTTTTTGTTGCAGCAGGCGTATTTTTGAACGAATTTTTATTTGTCAGATTATCGATTTATCAGTATCAAAATGATAATCGCTGCTCATATTGATAGCAGCGACGCTATCACTCAAGTTCTAATAACGCTTGATACGCTTCAGGAGTATCAACATCTTGATATATCTCAGGAACAGTCATATTTAAGTAGTGAACATCATGTCGATTAATCACTGCTTTCATCTTTCCTGTAAGGGGCTTTGACACGATTTCATCAATGAGAACTCGGCTCAGTAACACAGGGTGCCCCCCTTTTATTGTCGTACCAGGAAACAACGTATAATCACCGCGTTGCTGCCAAAGTTGTTGGTAAATACCCTCACCGATGCAGGGCATATCTCCATGGCAGATAAAAAAGTGTGCCCCCCTAACCTGTTCTACCCCTAGCTGAATTGAACCAAACATTCCTTGTTGATAATGTGGATTCATCACCACCAACACATCAGTTTGATGTTGGTATCTTTGTTGCAGCTCTTCTTCACGATGTCCGGCGACTAAAATCACTCGATTGCAAAAACTAAGTGCGTTTTCAATACTTTGGTCAAGGATTGTTTGCCCCTGGTAAGGTAGCATCAATTTCCATTGCCCCATTCTTGAAGAGAGTCCAGCAGCGGGCATCACGCAATCTATAGGTGAATCTGTTTTTTTCATTATTATCTCAATTAGGGCTAAATAAGGTAGATGGTATCTCTATGACAACCAACACAGCGGCGTTATCTCTGCAGTTATCTCATCTGAATCCAGCAGTAAAACCGTCGTCTAGACCGTTGATGATCTCTCTGGTTGGCGGCGGCGGTAAAACCAGTTCTGCATTTTGGTTAGCTCAACAATTTAAACAGGCAGGTCACTGTGTATTGGTCAGCACGACCACCAAGATGTACTTGCCAGAGCAACATCAAGCCGATCACTTTATATTCGAACAAAACGACAACAATCATATTGATAGCATCATAGATCAGCAACCATCATCAACGCTATTATCTCGCCTTCAACAGCAAAAACATGAGGTTTCAATCACATTTTGCTTTCAACAACTGCTAGAAAGTACAGCTGACTCTAATGCCAGAAAAGTGACCGGCATCACTCCTAGCTTGATAGATAATCTCAAAAATAAATCGCCATTCACAGTTTTCATCATTGAAGCAGATGGCGCTAAGCAGATGCCAATAAAAGCGCCATCTGGGCATGAGCCTTGCATTCCTCTCTCTACAGATATCGTCGTTGGCGTCACAGGTGCAGAGAGTATCAATGCTCATGCGGATCCTATGAACATCCATCGTTGGAATTGTTTTTCTCTTATTACTCAATGCAAAGAAGGTGATGAAATAGATCACCAAGTACTGGGTAAGTTATTAGAACATTCTGATGGTATGTTTAAACAGGCCCCTGAAAACGCCATCAAGATTTGGTTAATCAATAAAGTAGACTTAGCACCCTGTTATTCTCAATTACAACAGACTGCTCAACATGTCTTCAAGCAGGTTAAACAACTTGATGAGGTTTGGTTTGTAGCTATGCATGACCAGACGCCAATAAAGGAGTTAATGAGGAGGTAGTGTTGACTGCCTCATTCATGTATTGAGGTCGTTTTAATGAACATTTTTAGCCAAGCAGCTTTACTAGAACAGAATAATACTCCCTTTGCATTAACCAATATTATTGAGACATCGGGTTCTTCACCTCGTCACAATGGACAGATGATCGTCAAACAGGATGGTTCTATCATCGGCACCGTCGGCGGAGGCATGATTGAACGCTATGTAATCGAACAGGCAATTGAAGCTATTTCAGCTCGTGAATCACGTGTTGTTAAAGGAAGAATGACTCGTTCTGGACCTGAAGCAATGGACATGGATTGCGGTGGTTCAATGACCGTTTCTATCGATGTTCATGGGCTACGCCCCGCACTGCTGTTGATCGGAGCTGGACACGTCAATCGAGCGGTTGCCCATGCCGCCAATGTGCTTGGTTTTGACATCACTGTCGCCGATGCCTATGAAGAGAGCTTATCTCCACAATACTTCCCTGAAGGCACTAAACGCGTTTTGGGTAATACCATGGAGGATGCGATTTCAAAATTAAACATCACCAGTGACAGCTTCGTTGTCATCGCAACCAACCACCAAGATCAAGACGCCATTACCTCCATCGTAAAACACAAAACGAAATACGTCGGTTTAATGGCCAGTCGTCGTAAGGTCCAGACTCTATTTAACCATCTTCGTAAATGTAATGTTAGCAATGACCTGATTGGCGCAATTCACTCTCCTGTTGGATTTAACATTGGTGCGGAAACCCCAGAAGAGATCGCTATCAGCGTGATGGCAGAGGTACTAAAAGTTAAAAATAGCTCCGCAGGTGGTTTATTAAAAGACGATGTACGTGTTAACCGTAAACGCTTGGTATTAGTTCGCGGCGCTGGTGACATCGCGACAGGGGTGGCTATTCGTCTGCATAATTGTGGTTTTAAAGTGGTAATGACAGACATTGCCCAACCGACCGTCATTCGCTGCACCGTTTCGTTTGCCCAAGCACTGTATGGTGAGTCAGTTATTGTTGAAGGTATTACGGCGCAAAAAGCCAGTAGCTGTCAGCAAGTCTATGCCGTTTTAGATGCAGGTAATATTCCCGTCATGGTAGATGAAGATTGTTGTACGTTAGGCAGCCTACAACCCACTTTTGTGGTGGATGCCATTCTTGCTAAACGTAATTTAGGCACCAGTAAAGACATGGCACCTATTACTATTGCTTTAGGTCCCGGATTCAATGCAGGCGTTGATTGTCACGCTGTTATTGAAACTAATCGAGGGCACCGCTTGGGCCGAGTGATATATCAAGGCGAAACTGAAGCCAACACCGGCATTCCTGGAAATATTGCTGGTTATACTCACCAGCGCGTTGTTCGTGCTCCTTGTGATGGCGTGATGCACAACCACGTTAAACTTGGTGATATTGTTACTGAAGGCGATATTATCGCACACATAGCAGACACCCCTATTCCAGCACCATTAAGTGGCATGGTTCGCGGGCTTCTAAACCCCGGACTCTCCGTAACAGAAGGTTTTAAAATCGGAGATATCGATCCAAGAGGCATAGATGCCGATTTCACCACTGTTTCAGACAAAGCACGCGCAATAGGAGGCAGCGTAGTAGAAGCCGCACTATATTTAGAGCGAACCACACAACTTTAATTAATATGAGAATATCACTATGGACAGACATTCGAATTTCTATCATATCAATCGTTGTTTCATCTTATTTGCGGCAGCATCAATCTCACTGAAGGGGCTGTTGCAACCTGAATATTTTGCACTGTTATTACAAGATACAGGTTTGGTTTCTAGCATGATATCCAAGCCGATTAGCGGACTGTTTTCACTGTTAATTGCCGTGTTCATTGTAGGGTATATCACTACAAAAATTAGTCTTATTCCAGTTATTGCCTCTATCGTGACCTATCTTATGGTGATTGGACTGGCTCTGTTTCAGGGGCTGAATATTGATTGTGATTGCTACCAACAAAGTTCAATTGAATCCATAGTTTACACAAACATCACAGCACAGTTTTTCGTTATCTTAGTTATCACTGTTGTCACCACTTCAGCCGTATTTTTTGAAAAACGGCAATAATTTTAATCCGATTTATTTTTAAGGACACCGTTATGCTGGCCAGAAAACAGTACGCACCGCTTCCACCTTGGTTACGAATAGTAATTATCACAATAGGTGTTGGTTTTGCTATTTTTTCACTCTCAACCTCAGCTCTTTTTGTCGATAATAAATACCAAGCAGAAGTGAGAAAAGAGTCTATTGCACTAAAATTGCACAACGAAACGATGACTGGTCAGTATAAGTTAATTGATACTGCAACATTGAAGCAGCAGTTGGACAATGATGAGCCCATGTTGATTGTTGATGCCATGCCCTACAAAAAAAGCTACCAAATTGAGCATATCCCAACAGCGGTTCAGTTCCTGTTTCCCATCACTACCATGGTGAAATGGAATATTGAGGAGACAGGCAACAAAACCATTGAGGACTTCACCGCTCTACTTGGCAACGATAAGTCGCAAACATTGGTCTTCTATTGTGGATTTGTGAAATGTGGACGTAGTCACAACGCAGCCTCGTGGGCCATTAAACTGGGTTACAAAAATGTCTATCGTTATCCGGGAGGCATTTACGCGTGGAAAGGCAACCGATACTCAACCATGAGTAGTCATTGAGCACCCTAACAGCTAAATGTCCCAATATTCCAAGTGAATATTGGGACAATTCATCGTTCACTTTAAGAGGTTGATACTATTTTCTCATACGGGATTTTATACACAACTTCATCCAGTTCGATACCAGCCATAGAAGTTACCTGAAGCTCTTTAAACACCTCGCCGCCCAGTGATTCCGCAATATTTCGACTTGAAACATTGGCTTTATCAACTGGATAAATAGCGTATTCGAAAGCAAGCTGCTTTGTAGCCCAATGTGCCAGTGTTGTTATCGCTTCCATGCCATATTTGTGGCCATGTGCAGATTTTTTAAGCCAAATTCCCAATTCAGGAGTGTTGTACTTTCCTCTGCCATGAAAACCACAGCACCCTAAAAACTCGCCAGTAGTATTATTCACAATCACCAAAACGATCTCTTGCTTTAGGCCCATTAATCGCTTTGAATCATTAATGAAGGCAAGTGTCTCTTCTATGTTACTGGCAGGCTTAGGCATCATATAGCGAGTTATTTCACTATTAAACTCGAAGAATATCTCTTTAGCAAATCGTTCATTAATAGAATGTAACGCCACACGTTCACTTTTTATAAATAACGAATTAAAATCAATACTATTAGGTTCTTTCAATTCAAACACTTTAAATAAACTCCATTTAATGCCTACAATTCGACAATAACATAAGTTTGGATAATTAAATAAATGAAATATTATAAAAACACTATAAATAAAAATTGTTAACATTTTAGTACATAACTGCAACTGTGTTGCACTGGATTTCTTTTGCCAATAACCGTTTACAATTAATTAATAACTTGCAGTTCATCACAAATATAATGCTAAAATGATTAACACCGACTAACAATATTTCTATTAGTCCCTTTTTTATTTCATAATAATCAAACCTTCTGTTTAGAGCACGCCTGATGAAAAGCTCACTAACTCTCATTATTACTTTATTTGTGATCATTGGCTGTAATTTTAGTTTCTCTAACCAAGGGATCATTGTTGCCAATAAACCGGCCAGTGAGCAGTTGACTCACATCTACCAAAAATTTAAAGCTGAGCATAATTTCAGCACCTCTTTAATGGGACCAGATGCGAATGACAATGGGATTCGAGATGACATAGATCTTTTTATAAACATGATGAAAGTTGATATTACTTACCGAAATGTAATTAGACAAAGTGCTCGTAATATTCAATCTTCACTGTCGCATGATTTTAGTATTCCTACGAAGGAAAAAGTGATGATTGCTAATGACATTGCAAACAGACCGGATGAACTGCTCGCGTGTAACGTACGCATTAAAGTTTATCGTAAAGACAGACGTGCTTTATCCGATATTTTAATATCTCTCACACTAAATACTAAAGCACGCTCTGAAGCTTACTTGCAATATAATTATCTATTAAAAGAGCAAAACTCTTTATCTGAAAAAGAAGAGGATTGCACTCACTAATAACGTGGATTTACTTCTGTCGTAAAAATGCCACGGCCAAACCGGATGATATAAACGTTAGTCCAGCGCCGATATTTAAACCTGATATTAACTTGGGTTTGCTTTGCAACCAATTGGATAGTTGAGAAGAAAATACGCCCATTAAGCTAAATCCGATTGCAGTCAACAGTGCAAACCATACACCATACCCGATCATTTGAACGGTAACAGAACCAAGGTTTGGGTTAACGAATTGAGGGATAAAAGCGAGCACAAACAGCCCAGGTTTTGAATTTAAGGCGGCAGATAAAAATCCGGTAGAAAAGATGGTGGTTAACGACTGTTTTTTAGCCGGTTCTAATGAGAATAGATTCCTAGTTCTCAGCACTTTAATGCCAAGCCAAATCAGATAACCGGCACCAATCAATTTAACCACATAAAATGCCAACTCAGAGGTCTGGATAAGCAGTGTCAGCCCAAATGTTGCGGCCATTACGTGAAACAATATTCCAGCACCGGATGACATTCCTGACATTATAGCCGCGAACTTTCCTTGGCTCAGTCCACGCCCAATCGCTAACAAATTGTCTGGCCCAGGTGAAATCACCAACAATAAGCAAGCTAAAGTGTAAGTAACAAAAACATCTAACGGGAACATATCACATCCTTTGATTTAATTAAGAAAATAGCAGAAACCTATCTTCCTTCTTTCAACTGAAACTCATGGTAAGCCACTTCATGGCCATTGATGATTATCGCGACACCATGAATACCTGCGTAGTAGACTCTGGTTGAAATTTTCTTAAACGAGTGGGATTTACTGATCTCTTTCCTTTTGGCGTTGTTTTCAGACTCTGATAATTTAAAAACCTTTCGGGTATGTGACCCATTCTTTTTTAAATGATTAATAGCGTATTCGACTCTGAGCCTACCTAATTTTTTGTTCAGGGATTGTAGAGTAAACGAAAACGTTATTTTTTCACCGACATTGACCGACTCTGGCACCTTAAAATTGTTAATTTCAATGTGCTTAGGATTCTCAAAGCCAAACAGTGACATGATGTCAGGTTGCCCTTGTTTGAGCAGGGTACGACAGCCGTGCTTCACTAGCCAGTCTGTCTCTTTCGAATCGCCTATCCACTGCTGGGCAAGATGTATCACTACATCTGGGCTGTCTTTTGCTATGTCGTTAAGGTTATTTGCCACACTTCGTCTTACATACTCGCTTTCGTCGTTTTTAAGCTTTTCTAAAATCGGTACAACTGCACTCGAATCTTTTTTGAATAAGGGTAATGCCATTGCCCACGGCAGACGAGGTCGACATCCTTCCGATGCTAATCGTCGCACGTGATGATTTGATGAGTCGGCCCACAGTTCCATTTGTGCCATCATCTCTTTAGGGTATTTGACAATGAATGGCCGAACCGCAAATTCGGAACTAGAGTGTTCGGTAAAATGGGCCAGTGCCGCTATTGATGGTTCATAGTCATCCAAACCATAAAGTTCTACAAAACCCGGGAAAAACATATATTCAAAACCAGAAAACTTAGGTGATATCGCTTTTAACACTGCGAGCTTTGAACGGTAATCACTTGGTAAAAAGGTATACAAGGCCTCTGAGATATGTGCCATCCGCTCTTTTAGCTCTTTTAACTCCCACTGGTTATCAAATACATATTGAGTGAAACCATCAGAATCAAAATCTTTATACTCGTGACTGACTTGCTCACACAATACAGCGATAAGCTCCCCGTTATACAGATTCTTTAGCGGTTCTGGCATAGTACTCCCCTCAATATGTTTAAATGTCGAAATAAATGAAATACAAAAACAGGCTCACGACTGCGGTATTCAATAGCCATGAAAGCATCGACCATCCAATGCCTATATAAATGAGCCATTGTGTTGAATCAACTCTAGCTTTTCTATAGACATCCACGCTCTTTACAGAGAAATAACTTGAGGCTGCAAAACTGATGAACAGTAGTGGCTGTGCAGCGCTGAGTAATGTCTCTTCTGGCGCCTTTCCATACGCGTGAAGATACACGCCAACAGCACAGAAAAGTGTTGCGATAGGCATAAAAAGTAGCAGCGCAAATCTAACCCAACGACTCATCAATCAACCCACTGCTCTGCTCTATGACTTAGCCGACAGAGCCAGTGCAACTCCAGATCCAATAAAAGTACTACCAATAACACGTTTGATGTATTTACCCACTGAGCTACTTGAAAATATAAACGACGCTTTCTCTCCTCCCATTCCATATATCATATAGCAGCAAAATGCACTGAGCCCACAGATACTAACTAGAATAGCGGCTTGTGGAACAATCGGCATAGTGCTGTCTATAAATTGAGGAAATACAGCACCAAAAAAGATGATGGCTTTCGGGTTGCCAGCCGTAACAATAAATGATTGCATGAACATTCTTAGTGGTGAAAATGGTCCCGCTTTTTTATTGTCTAATTTGTTCGTGTGTGACTCTCTTGAAGCGCGCAACATGCCAACGCCCATATAAAACAAATAACCCGCTCCGAACCACTTAATCACTTCAAATGCGGTTTCAGATGCGACTAATAATGCACCCAAACCAACAACAGAGATTAGCGCTTGAATGAACGTAGCCGTCACATTTCCCAGTGCCGATATGATGGTTTTCTTGGCCCCATATTGCATTCCATGAGTTAACGCTAACAGCATGCTAGGTCCCGGAATTATTGATGTGACAAACACCGTGAGCGAAAATATCAAGATTAGTTCTAAGGACATATGAACCTCTTATTGCTGTTGGGACTGGACTGGATTAAATTGATTAGATCATACCGTTGATCTGCATTGTTACACAGCGTCAACCACAATATATTCATTTTAAATGTCTATCTGTTCTATTATTTGATTGCTGAATTAGTATTCCCAGCTTTTATAGGTCTTATTATCGTCTTTCATGTCCTCGTATAACCATACCATTCGGTCCAAATACCAGCTTTTTCCGATGTATGCCAAAGCGACTCCCAGTACTGCTCCCCAAATGGAATAGTATATGGTTGACCAAATCGCTAAGAGTAATCCAACTGAAGAGATCGCATTCAATAAACCGTGTAAAGGCGTATTGTGCCAAGTGGGTATAGATATCTTATCTCTGTTTAAAAAGACTCTTTCCCCCAACACCGCTTTAGACGCCCAATTTTTAGTTGATTTAGGTTTATTAAATAAAATGGGGTTGAAGAACATCCAAAGCATTGATATTACCCCTGGTATTAAGCACCACCAGCCAATCCATACACGACTCCAAAAACTGAACACAATAATGGGAAGTACTGAATATCGAGACCAAACACTGATGGGATTGGAGTGCTTCATCCAATTTTCATCGGTTAAGTTAAATAAGTTTGCTATCTTTCTTTCTAAAGTCATTGGTTGTCCTTTGTACTTCTGACTGAATCAAGCACGCAATGTTGCTTTGATTCGATTTGGGTTTTCTAAACATGAAAACAGATCTGAAGTTGATCTCGACCTAGTATTTCCAATAACAAAATGATATCTCCGAATGAGTAAAATGACAAAAAATATTGATAAAACACATACTCGACAGGCAAGAATACAAAGATAATATGATATTTAGATGAAATCCGTTTAACACGTCAATTTAATTCGATCTGATAATCACTTGCCGATAGATCATTAGACACTGACTTTTTACTGGCCACATCGAGAATGGTATAACTTGTAAGTGTTGATTTGGTATGAACGTTTGATTTTTAGTGACCAATTCATCAGCTAGCGGTAAAATAGACACTTCTAAGACATTTGATTGCCTGTTGTCAGATATTGCCAACCCATTCAGCTTTACGAGAGCCTCTCAATAACACTAACCAACATAAAATTCATTGCTGCCGATATGGATGGCACACTGCTCGATGAAAACAGTCATTTAAACCCAGAATTTTTTCAAATCTATCAACGATTAGAACAACAAAATATCATTTTTGCTGCTGCGTCTGGTCGCCAGTACTACAGCTTGTTGGAAACATTCTCTCAGCTAAAAGAGAATATGATGTTTATTGCAGAAAACGGCACGTTGGTCATGCATAAAGGTAAGGAGCTATACAGCTGTACGATTGAAAAAGATGCGATACACGCCATCCTTAGACAAGCTCGTCAGATTGAAGGTGTGCATATCGTATTATGTGGAAAAAAGTCAGCTTATGTTGAAACTAAAAATCCTCAAGCGCTCGCAGAAATTCATAAGTATTATCATCGCTGCAAATTTGTGGATGATCTGCTAACGGTCGATGATGATTTTATCAAAGTCGCTATTGGTCACTTCGATGGTTCAGCAGAACATGTGTTCCCAACCATCAATGAGAAATTTGGTGCTAGTCAACAAGTGGTCATAAGTGCAAAGATTTGGCTCGATGTAATGAATGCAAAAGCGTCTAAAGGGGCAGCCATTGAACACTTACAACATGAGTTAGGCTTTAGCTATGAAGAGACAATGAGTTTTGGTGATTACTTCAATGATGTTGAAATGCTTCAAGCTAGCTACCACTCCTATGCAATGGAAAACGCGCATGAAGAGGTAAAAGCTCATGCACGCTTTAGAGCGCCAAGTAATCGTGAATCAGGTGTCTTGCAAGTGATTAAAACGATATTGAAATAAACGTCCAAAAAATTTAATCACACCCGCTCAATAACCATAGCGATACCTTGCCCTACACCAATACACATAGTGCAAAGGGCATAACGTTTGTTTGTACGATGTAATTGCCTTACTGCCGATGTCACTAATCTAGCCCCACTCATACCTAAAGGGTGTCCTAAAGCAATAGCCCCACCTTGCGGGTTAATTCGCGGGTCATTATCTTGTAAACCAAGCTCACGAGCGCACGCCAATGCTTGCGCGGCAAACGCTTCGTTGAGTTCGATGATATCCATATCATCAATCGACAATTCTAATCGCTGTAACAATTTTTGTGTCGCAGGGACTGGACCAATTCCCATTATTGTTGGAGGAACACCAGCAACAGCCATTCCAAGCACTTTTGCCAGCGGTGTTAACCCATTCTCTTTGGCCGCTTTTTCTGAAGCAATCAATACTGCAGCTGCTCCGTCATTAATACCTGAAGCATTGCCTGCGGTAATCGACCCTTGTGAATGGACAAACGGTTTCAAATTTTGCATTTTATCTAAGCTGGTTAGTCTCAAATGTTCGTCTTTAATGAAAGCAATCGGATCTTTTTTACGTTGCGGAATTAGAACAGGACATATCTCTTCATCAAACCAACCAGCATCTTGAGCGGCAGCCGCCTTCTCTTGGCTCCAATAGGCAAACTTATCTTGATCTTCTCGACTGATGTTAAAATGTTCCGCTAAGTTTTCTGCTGTTTGTGGCATCGTCTCTGTACCAAAGGCATCATCTAACGCTTTGTTTACGAATCGCCAGCCCATTGTCGTATCAAACATCTCTTGTCCGCGGCCATAAGCGCTGTCACTTTTTCCCATTACGTAAGGAGCGCGTGTCATACTTTCAACACCTCCAGCAATCATTAACTCCGCTTCTCCAGACTTGATTGCTTGAACGGCACTGCCAATAGCATTTAGCCCTGAACCACACAGACGATTTAGCGTAGTTGCTGGCACTTCTTGCGGTAAACCTGCTAGCAATGTCGCCATACGAGCAACATTTCGATTATCTTCACCCGCTTGATTCGCGCAGCCTAAAATCACATCATAAATTTTTGAAAAATCAACTTCAGGGTTTCTCTCCATTAATGCTTTTAAAGGAATGGCAGCAAGATCATCTGCTCTTATTGTTGCCAAACTGCCGCCGTATCGTCCTACAGGTGTTCTAATGGCGTCGCAAATAAATACATCTTTCATTTTTTATCCTCGTTTCAAAGCGGGAATCTCTTTTAATACCGACTCAAACCCGCTCTCTAACTGCTCAGCTAAAAACAGGACATCTCTCTCTGCCATCGCTGTAGACAACATAGCAGAGCAGGTATTTATCATTATAATTTCATGTGAAAATAGGTGATTAAGTAAAATTTTCATCCCTACGGTTTCATCATTAGTTGGGTAAGTCTCACGATAATTTGTCGGTGCACACTCTTTTAAATGCACTCTAAACATCGAACCTGACCCCGTCACAGAAGCTTTAATACCCACCTTCTCTATAACCCTATTTATCTGTTGCCTCGCAAACTCACCGAGGTCATTTAGCTTCTCTATTGCCGCTTTATCAAATAACCTCATCGCCGTTAACCCTGCGGTCATGGTGACGGGATTTGCAGAGAATGTTCCAGAGTGCGGTAACAGCACTTTAGGCTGCAGCGGATCAAGCACCTGCATGACGTCACTTCGGCCAGCAAATGCACCTACTGGAAAACCCCCACCGATCATTTTACCCAATGCCGTTAAATCTGGAGCCACGTTATACCGCTCTTGTGCGCCGCCAAAGCCAACTCTAAAAGTGATAACTTCATCAAAAAGAAGTAATGCATTATTCTCTCTCGTCCATTGATAAAGCGCTTCTACAAACTCATCATCCGCGGGTACCATACCAACACGATGTGAAACCGGATCAAGCAAAATACCAGCAATCTCATCTCGATGCTCATCTAAGATAGCTAAGGATTTTTCAGTGTCATTATAGGGAATAACAATAACATCGTTTAAGGCCCCTTTAGGTGTACCCGCAGCCACAGGAACACTCGCTGGCATGCTCTCCTCTCCCCAGTTAGCAGGAGAAGCGGTTTGACTCACCTCAGCATAGTCATAAGCACCATGATAAGCACCTTCCACTTTGGCAATTTTTGATCTGCCCGTAAAAGCACGTGCAGCCTTTAACATCGCCATCACCGCTTCAGTGCCTGAGTTAACAAAGCGTATTTTCTCAAAGCCTGGGACGCGGCTACAGAGCAATTCTGCGTACTCAATTTCTACTTCTGTTGCCATGGTAAAAGCCGTGCCCTTTTGAACCTGCTCAATAATGGCTTGGGTGATTTCTGGCTGAGCATGACCATGGATCAGTGACGCCATATTATTGGCAAAATCCAATCGTTTGACGCCATCTATGTCGGTGATATAACAACCCTCTCCTTTTACTGCATAATCTGGATGAGGCAATTTAAAAATAGTATTACGGCTTACTCCACCGGGTAATACTTGTTGAGCTCGTTCAAAGAGCTGCAAACTTTTGCTTTTTGCTAGCATGTCACAACCCTCTATTTGTGTTTGAACGACCATCATGTAACGGGGCTCCGGTACGCTCTGCTACATAACCAAAATCGACTCCAGGTGCCAACTCTATGAGTTCAAAACCCGCTTTAGTCACTTCAATAACAGCAAGATCGGTATAAATGCGTTTGACGACATTTTTTCCTGTTAATGGATAACTGCACAGATTGACCAGTTTGCAGCTGCCAGTTTTTGTTACGTGCTGTGTAATAACAAAGATTGTTTTGACGCCAGCAACTAAATCCATCGCACCACCTACTGCTGGAATCGCATCGACTGCTCCCGTTGACCAGTTGGCTAAATCTCCGTTTGCAGCAACCTGCATCGCGCCTAAAACACAAATATCTATATGCTGACCACGGATCATGGCAAAACTGTCTGCATGATGAAAATAGGCTGCGCCTGCGATGGCAGTGACCGGTTTTTTCCCCGCATTAATCAATTCTGGATCAATCTCTCCATCTTCTGGTACTGGTCCCATACCCAATAATCCATTTTCGGTGTGATAGATAAACTCACGACCTTCTGGTACAAACTTAGCCACCTTTTCTGGAATACCAATACCAAGATTAACGTAAGATCCGTTAGGGATATCCATAGCGGCACGTTCTGCCATCTGCTCTCGTGACCAACCAATTACTTCATTATTCATGGGTAAACCTTCCCTTCTGAGACCAGTATTGACTCTTGTAGTGGGTGACTCACCGTCACGACTCGATTAACAAAGATCCCAGGTGTTACCACCATTTCAGGATCAATGTCGCCGGCCTCTACTGTTATCGATGTCTGCACAATGGTTTGGTCCGCTGCCATTGCCATAATCGGGGCAAAATTACGGGCCGTTTTATTAAAGGTTAAATTACCGTATCGATCGGCTTTCTCAGCTTTAATTAGAGCAAAGTCCGCCTTCAGTCCATGCTCCATCACATAATCTCGACCGTTGAAAACTCGGTGCTCCTTGCTCTCAGCCAAGGGAGTTCCAACCGAGGTCGCAGTGTAAAAAGCGGGGATGCCAGCACCACCAGCGCGAATACGTTCCGCTAATGTCCCTTGTGGTACTAACTCCAATTCTATATCTCCAGTTCGGTATAAATCTGGAAAGACTGTCGAGTTTGCGGTTCGAGGAAAGGAGCAGATCATTTTTCCAACCTGGCCGTTCTCAATTAATGCGGCAAGTCCAACATGACCACTGCCCGTATTATTATTAACCACGGTTAGGTTTCTTGCCCCTTGATCGATAAGTGCATGAATGAGCTCGATAGGGCTTCCAGCTTCACCAAAGCCACCAATCATGACTGTCGCACCATCAAAGATATCGGCAACCGCTTCCTTGGTAGAGCTGATTATTTTATTTATCATAATAAATCCCTCTAAGCTAAACGTTGTTCTAAAGCGTGCGCTAACTCTGTTTCAATTTGGGCAAGTTCGTCTTCAAAGAAATACTTATCGGTATCAAATGGGGTCAGACAATCGATTTTATTCTCTGTTTCGTTATATTTGGCGTGAAACACACGATCCATCCATTTCATATTACGCGCCTCAGTAAACTGCAGGGCAAAGCACTTTTCACCATTGATAATGGACGTACCTAAAATGGCCAATTTACCTGCCGATATCGTCATTGAGATGTGACGTGAAGGCCGATTAATGGATGCGAGAGAGCGATATATCTTATTAAAAATCTGCTCAATTTTAGCCAATGGTGCCGTATAATAATGGTGCTCACCCGTTGGACGGGCACAATACATCGAGTGAAACCCAATCGACATCATCCCTAAAACCTCAGCCAGATCGATCCAATTTTGTGCTGATTTATCGACATCAACTTCATCATTTTCGTCAGTAAACAGACTGATGTGATGCATAATTGGACTTTGGCTACGCACATTAACACCGTGATTTTGCAGACGTCGAATGGCGGCGATGGTACTTGGGTTTAATAACTCACGAGGTGTTGAAAAGTGAGCCATCCAAGCAAGCTGAATCCCGTTATCGCGCAACAATTCAAACAGCTCTAACATCCCTTCATATTTTTCACTTAATATCATCTCTGGTTGAAATGTCAGTGAGCGTGTCGCTAAACGTATATTTTTAACATGCAACAGTGATAGGTCTTCAATCAAAGGCATCACATACTGCTTTAAACGACTTGCAGGCATGTATCCACCATCACCACCGGTAATCAACAGATCCGTAATTTCTTTGTGTTGGCGGACATAGTCATGAATTTGCTTAATGTCTTTTTGAATAAACATATCTTCATCACCACGAACTTGCGCATGACGAAAACAGTAGGTGCAGAATGAGAAACAGTTTTGAGTCGTTTTATCAAAGATGAGCTGACATTGAGGGTATTTGTGCTGCGAGCCATCTAAAAATTCCGTCTCACCATCACTGTTTTCAAACCACGGTTTGTTTAACTGTTGATTACCATCATGAGGATTGGTGCGCTCCATGTATTCAACGGCTATCTGAGTTCGTGATTTGGCGTCTGTCGCAGCGACGTAACGTGCCGTCGCTTCTGGTTCAATCATTTCTGGTTGTGCAAACACTAATTGGAACACAGAATCTGTCGCATAATCATCCCAATTAATGCTGTTTAAAGAGTGCCGAGTGGCTAAAAATCGATACACCTCAACAAAAAATTCGCGCTCAGCAATGTGACCAATTTCAATACCATTCGCAGACAAGATGGCATACACTTCACGAAAACCGGACAGCCCTGAGTAGTGCTCTTTGCCATGAAATAGAAAGGTTTTACTTTCTAAAAATCCGGAATGTTGTGGGTATGAAGCGTGTAATCGACTTAGAACACCCACAGGCAACAGGTTCTCTTTTTCAATGGTCTTTTTGATTTCCTGCGAATAGCCATAACGCTGCATGGTATTTTCAACATCAATAGCTGAAACAACTAGGTGTTTTGGGGGAGTTACGTTAACAACCTCAATCAGTGTCTGTTTACTCATTACATTTATCCTAATGTCATCAAAGAGCAGATAAAGTAACCATACTTATTCTAAGGAAATTACAGAAATACTATATTTCTATAATAGGTATAGGTTGAATCTATACCTAAAGAAGTTTAGATTAAATAATCTTATGGCTAGCGTCACAACACGACATTTGACTGACTGACGCTTTAATTGGATAAATACAATGGAACTGCGCTCATTAAAATATTTTCAATCTGTCTATGAGCTCGGCAGTATTAGTGCTGCTGCGCGTAGCTGTTTCGTTTCCCAACCATCGATAACATCCGCTATTCAGCACCTTGAATCAACGTTAAGTGTGACTCTTTTTGTTCGCCACGCTCGTGGGGTAATCCCTACCGATGCTGCCAATAAGCTCTACCCAGCAGCAAAAGAGATGACTGATAATGCGAAATCAATCATTAATTTATTCTCACAAGAGACAATGCCAGTCTCTTTACGACTGGGTATTATGCGTTCACTTGGCGCACAAAGAATGAGTTACTTACTTAAAGAGATAACCGAAAGAATAGAGAATGTAGAATTAACTCTCGTGGATCCCGAAGAGCCATGTGATGCACGAGTAGTACTTGCACAATCGGTAACAAGCAGTGAAAGTTTTATTCCTATTTGGCAAGATAAGTATCAATTAGGCGTACCGACATCCTGGCCAGTGGCCAAGCAAGCGTCGATTCAGCTTTCTGAATTAGAATCGATGCCCTTTATTAATCGAAACCCTTGCGATGCGTTAGATAAGTTAAAACTCAGCATGGTTAACCAATCCGTTAACTTCCAACCAAGAGCGAATATCAGAACCATTGAATACTCTTGGCAGCTGGTTTGCGCAGGCATTGGAGCCGCACTACTCCCTGATTGGCAAGAGATAGAACAAGCCGATGGCCTCACTCTGCTTCCAATTGCTGGCGTTGAATTAACCAAACATATTGGTTTTGCTTATAAAGAGAACAAAACCAACTCGCTGCTGATCAAAACAGTGGTTGATATTTGTGATGAGCAAGAGAGCTAGAGAGCTAGATTACTCCAATCAACTTTGATGTACTGCTTATTTTGCTAACACATCCATTCATTCTCGCATTTAGTGGCTAATAGCTATTGGTCGATAGTTCACTCTGCGATATATTGGTTAGGTGTATAAATAATGAACATAATAAATGAAAAAATACCGATAAATTAATTATATAGAGAGGTTCTATGAGCAAGTTCGAATTCGCACCTATGCCAGACGATCAAGGTTACTTTGGTGAGTATGGCGGTCAGATCATTCCCCCTGAGTTAAAGGGTGCAATGGATGAAATTAATCAAGCCTACGAAGAGATTCGACACACTCAAGAGTTTCAAGATGAGCTCATGGAGCTATATCAAGACTACGTAGGCCGACCAAGTCCTATTTATCACGCAAAACGACTCAGCGATAAAATCGGCGGCGCTCAAATTTATCTAAAACGTGAAGATCTTAACCACACCGGTGCTCACAAAATCAATCACTGCTTGGGTGAGGCTTTACTTGCCAGGTATATGAACAAAAAGAAAGTGATTGCCGAAACAGGTGCGGGTCAACACGGTGTGGCACTCGCGACGGCCTGTGCGTTGGTTGGCATACCTTGTGAAATTCATATGGGTCAAGTCGACATCGAAAAAGAGCACCCTAACGTCACTAAAATGAAGATCTTAGGCTGCAAATTAGTCCCTGTAACTCAGGGAACCGCAACTCTAAAAGATGCGGTTGACAGTGCCTTTGTCGAGTATCTGAACAATCCAAAAGATTATCTCTACGCTATCGGCTCTGTTGTTGGTCCGCACCCTTTCCCTAAAATGGTCCGTGATTTCCAAAGCATTATCGGCCGTGAAGCACGAGAGCAGTTTCAGCAAAAATTCAATAAACTCCCTGACATCATTACCGCTTGTGTGGGTGGTGGCTCTAACGCCATGGGACTATTTACGGCATTTTTAGATGACAGTGACGTGAAAATTGTGGGTGTCGAACCTGCAGGAAAAGGTCTTGATACTAAAGATCACTCTGCCACTCTCACTTTGGGTACTCCTGGTGCGATTCATGGATTCAAATGCTATGTACTTCAAGATGAAGCCGGTGAGCCACTTCCCGTTCACTCCATCGCTTCTGGTTTAGATTATCCAGGTGTGGGGCCTCAGCACTGTTATCTTAAAGATATTGATCGTGTTCACTACCATTCTGTGACCGATGACGAGTGCTTAGATGCCTTTATGACACTATCACGCGTTGAAGGGATTATTCCAGCTCTTGAAAGTGCCCATGCCGTCGCTTGGGCGATGCGAGAAGCCGCAACACTACCAAAAGATGTGCAGATCTTAGTTAATTTGTCAGGAAGAGGTGACAAAGACGCCGACTATGTGGCAGACAAGCTTGGTCTTTAAAGCTTAACCATTAATTCAAAATAACCAAGCCTAACGGGACGAAGCAATGCTTTGTCCCGTTTCCTTAATTCAATCGGCTAACTTTCTCTACGACTAAGCCACTTCAAACCAACATATAAGCCAAGCCAAATGACCATGCGTAAAGACATAGCTCGTAGGCTGTCCACCGCAATAAGGTGCTCTCCACTATTCAGCAAATAGAGGGCGATTAATACTATGACGTTGAGAGAAAATATCACGGCGGCCAAATACTGGCTCTGTTTAAGGTTACGCCAAATCAATAGACCCGCGAAAACATAAACTCCGCCCATTACGGTGTTATAGATCAGCAGCGGTCGATAGACGGTATAGCCAGGGTCAACCCCAAAGAGGACACTGGTACCAACTGCCAGTGTGACAATGCCGAATAATACAGCGACTAAACTAATGGTGACTTTGAGGAACTTCATATGACTATCCTTATTTGTTATTAAGGCAGTTGTGAATACATCTAATGACTTTGTGTTTCTTTTTTATAATTGTGAATGATACCAGTGCTGACGCCTATATTACTAACATTAGCAAACCATTTTCTCAAATATGGACACTTCATCGAAGCTTCATCTCAATATAAAAAACCATAGGAATTATCATTCAACGCTGTATCATCCTTCTATTTTAGTAGCTGTCATAAAGTAGAAGTGGGTTGTTTCAATGTGGTTAAATGATAAGAAAATAAGCAATTCTGCACTATCGGCATATCGAGTATCTTTATTGGAAAGTTGTCCTAATCATATCGTTATCGACAACTTATTCAATCCTTCCAAACTCGATGAAATAGCCTCTCTATTACAGCAATCTCATCAATGGAAAACTCAACAACATACCTATTCAGCTCTGTATGTCGATGGTGCCCAATGGGAAAATGCCACTCCAGAGCAGCGCTTTGTACAAAGAGATGTGTGGTGTCGAGAAACGATAGATTCAAATAATGCCAACTCAAGTATTGCGCACGATTTCTTGTCATATCTACGCAGTGACGATTTCATGTCAGTACTGTCCCGAATTTTCAATGTGCAAATAACTGATATGAATGTGGAAGATCCTGAGATTAATACCAACTACTTCCGCTTAGGTGCATCTGACTTTGTTGAGCAACATGCGGATGACTCACCCGGCCGAGAAGTGTGTATGTTGATATACCTTAATAAGGCCTGGAGCGACAATTCAGGTGGCGAACTTGTTTTCATCGGTGAAAATGAAGAGTCAGTCAGTATTTCACCGCTATTTAATCGTTGTGTACTGTTTGACCCATCCTCTAATGGTTCTGAGCACTGGGTGAATAGATTAAACGCTGAATATTCAGATCAATACCGCTATAACATCACGAGTTGGTACTGGTCTGAGTGATATATTTTGTTATTGATTTTCTATCAATGGCTTAATATCATCCCAAACATACCAGAATGTTGGAACAACGCTGCCATCGGGAGCATTCCAAACACCATCTTTACAATTACGGGTGCCTAAACGTTTATAAAAAGCTTGAGCATGTGTATTACTTTGGCTCACTAATAAGCATAAGCCTTCATCTGGCTGTTGCTCAAAGCACCAGCGAGCACCGTTGAGCAGTAGTGATTTACCGATGCCCTTTGAATGGTGATTTTTACTCACATGTAAATTGTCTAAGTACGAACCAAAATCGGGATTTTCACCGGAGTAAAAGCAGGCAAAACCAACAGTCTCACCGTCAATTTGCGCGATCGCTACATACTGATTTGGTACTGGATTAATAAATCGCGACTTCCACATTTCTTCTCGTTCATTTGAAACTAATTCTGCCAAGTATTTTTCATTCAATTCGTTTTTATAAGTATCACGCCAGCTCGCAGCATGAATACCAGCGATTTTGGGTGCATCGGCTATTGTGGCTTCCCTTACTATCATATCGATCTCATGTCCTTTTTAATGACTGAAATAGCTTGCTTTGCCTTATTACCCTGCACCAAAAACACAACAAGAGATTGATAATATAAATGATTTTGATGCATGGGCAGCAGGATTTTAGAGTGTTACGCATAACTGAACAGCACAGGTTCAACTTAACCGTTTAGCAAGAGATTAAGAGCCAAATTTACAAGATTGTGACACCCTCAATTTCGATGACAGAATTGACATTAGCTCTCTCAATGATTTTCAGTAATGTTGTTTGGATTAGCTCATTGTCTCTAATTTCAGTTTCACAAGAGAAATGTTCCTCTTGCGCGCTGTCACCCTCACCTAGCATAAATTGAACAACCACTTCTGTTGCACAATCTTTGGTGTTTCCATAATACGTTAAAGTGATTTTTGGGTATCCATTGAAGCCTTTTTTGACCTGTTTAGCGATTCGTTTCTTAGCTTTATCCAAATTCATACAACTTCCTTTTTCACTGCCAAACTGGAGAGAAAGATAGATATAATAACTCCCACGAGGTGCTAGCCTCCATTATCGCGAGTTAGCGGCTAACATGAACAAACATAGCATACTTTTCATGGATTTAAATACACTCATTAAGGTCATTTACGTTTAATAGCACGTAATGCGGGGTTTTTCTTTAGGCTGTATTCCCAGATTAAACTGACACAATGTGGAATGAAAATAGCGCCAGAAATTAATTATTGACGCCATAGTCGTTTATTATACGTTTCTTGGTGCAAACATAATAATTGCCATACCCACTAATGCAACGAAACCACCAATAAGATCCCACATTGTAGGCTTCACACCATCAACGCCCCAAAGCCATAATATTGCAACAAAAATGTACACACCACCATATGCAGCATAAACACGACCCGCCGCAGCTGGATGAAGAGTCAGCAGCCAAGCAAATATTGCAAGACTTATCGCGGATGGAATTAGAAGCAATATACTTTTATCTTGCTTAAGCCAAAGATATGGCAAATAACAGCCAACAATTTCAGCGATGGCTGTAACCGCAAAAAGAGCGATTGTTTTTAATTCAAACATAGTACTCCTACAATTGCCTAACGCCTCACTAAGGGACGAGTAAGCGAACCAACGGTTACAAGTCCTGCTCTAGTGACTTGTTGAACGAAGCTTCTTCATATTTTTGATACTCGTCAATTTTATGACCGAGCCTTACAGCTAGAAAATTATTGGCTTCGCCTAATTCCTTTAATATTGCAATGGCTTCATTCTTATATTTTGTTATCTTAGCCTTATTCCAATGCTTTGGTGGCGGCTGCAAATTTGTAATTCTGTCTGATAATTTAACCATCCAAATTTCTTTAGGTTCATTTTTAATTCTGTGAAGGCTATCAGCCATTTGCTCTTCTTTAGTAGGGAAATTCTTATTTTTAGATAGGGCCATCACGCCCCTAGCAACATTACTCCCAAACTCTTTTTCCAACCCTTCAAATGAGATCTCTGTATCTTCAATGGTGTCATGTAATAACGCACATAAAACCAATAAATCTGGCGAAGAAATCTCATCACTTTGAGCTATTGCACCCATCGCCTCCATTGCAACAAGCCCTATATGGTTAATGTAAGGGATATTTGTTCCTGGCACCAACTGCCCATCATGAGCAGCCGAAGCGTAGTTCCATGCTTTTATATATGTATCTTGATTCCAAGTAGCCATTACAACCTCAATTTACTGTGAACCCTAACGCCCCCATAAGCGGTGAGCAATACTGACACAATTGCGAATCTGACTTTATGGGTTTGTTAGCACTTTACCACAAATCTATCTTGAAACATTTGCATTATCTTTCCCATTAAAACGATGATTACAGTACCAATTAAAACAGGCGTTACTAAAAATAACCAGCTTTGTCCTGCCATCATAATGAGTAACGGATTAGCTCCTGCTGGTGGATGCGTGGTTTTTGTTAACAACATTGCGCTGACTCCTAGACCGGTTGCTATAGCTAAGTCTATGTGAGATACACCTATAAATTGAACAAAGAACACACCAATAAAGGCGGTAATTAAATGGCCTAATATTACATTTTTGGGTTGTGCTAATGGACTTTTAGGTAAACCAAAAACAAGCACCGCTGTCGCACCAAAAGGAGCCATAATCAATGTTGCATTTGAAAATGTAGCCTCAAAGTATAACAGCAAACCAATTGTGACTGAGGCACCAAGCCCTGCAATTAACGGCAAAACAAATTTATTCATATAAACCCCCAAAACAAAAAAGGACAAGTCTGTCTTGTTTGCATTCTAGACAACTCTGTCTTATTTTGTCAATATATAAACTTAGGAGAATCAAATGAGTAAAAAACGAAAATTATTAATTGATACTTCCTTAAGCCTTTTTTATGCCAATGGTATTAACTCTATTGGAATAAATGAAATTTTAAAGACTTCAGGAATTGCAAAACAAACTCTTTACAGTCATTTTGAAAGCAAAGAAAGCCTGATACTTGCAACTCTTGAACAAAGACATATGAACTTTATTGAGTGGTTAGAAACAAAGCTTGAAGGTGCTGATTCTAACGAAAAAGTGATCATTAATTTATTCACCGCACTAGATAGCTGGTTCACTAATTCGGAACCTATGCTTGGCGATTTTTGTGGATGTTTCTTCATTAATAGTTCAGCTGAATTCAGCAATAAGAGTAGTGATATTTCATTATTTTGTAAAAAACATAAGTATGATGTTCGAGAAACTATTGCCCGCCACATGACAAAAGAAGATCTTTTGTTACTCGATGCTATTTGTATTATGAAAGAAGGAGCAATCACTAATGCATATGTTACTGGCGATTATTCTACAGCGATGACATGTATTCAGATACTCAAACAATATGAGTAATAGACACTCATGCGGTCACCCTGCCCGTAAACCGTGCGAGTCATTAGACTAGGTACAAACAAGTACAAACAAGGACACACACTCTAAGCACTTCAATCACACTATCAACTTCACTTGTTTCATCTATAAGTACAAACAAGGACACACACTCTAAGCACTTCAATCACACTATCAACTTCACTTGTTTCATCTATTACAAGTTCAACTCTTACTGACTCGAAGGTCTTTTCATTCG
>JAESQY010000145.1 GCA_016764915.1 Aliivibrio sp.
AACCCACCCTTCCATGCTGGATTAAAAACGCACTACAGCTCTACTGAAATCCTATTATCTGATGCGCCCAAACACCTCAGATATAACGGGAAGCTGTTGATTGTAGCGAACAGTTTTTTACAGTACCCACCAATCATAAAATCGGCATTCGGTCACTGTGAGACAGAAGCAAAAACCAACTCATTCAAAATTTACGGTGCGAAAAAACTGGCTTAAATTTTGTCATACACTCTACACTCGACTACAAAAAAATTGATGACCTCTTTTTTTAGAATATGATGGGGTGATGATCATCAACATTTATCATCACTCGTTGACCAATATTTAATGGCAAGTGTGAAATAGCCAATAACTTTTTCGACTCAACCTCCACTAAATAGCGGCAATTATCACCCATGAACTGCTGCTCAATAATGGTCGCTACACCTTGAGGGTCTGCTGATATCACTACATGTTGTGGCCGAAGCAACACTTCAATATTGGCCCCTTGCTGATACTCCTCGGTTTTAAATGGTAGCTTACCCACTACAGTGTTTATTGCACAATTCTCATCAACGGTGCCAGACAGGTAACTGCCTCCACCGAGAAAGTCAGCCACAAATCGAGTGGCCGGTTTATGATACAGCTCGCTGGAGTTACCAAACTGTTCAATAATTCCGTTATTCATCACTGCAAGTTTATCTGAAAATGCAAACGCCTCTTCTCGACTATGAGTCACAAATATCGCTGTCACCCCTTGGGTTTTGAAAATACGACGGATCTCTTTGATCAGATCGTGGCGCACCTGGGTATCAATGTTTGAGAACGGTTCATCCAATAACAATAGATCAGGCTCACATGCCAACGCTCTAGCTATAGCGACTCTCTGCTGCTGCCCCCCTGATAACTGGTGCGGATAACGGAGGCCAAAATCGTTTAGATGCACCAATTCCAACATCTCAGACACTTTGTTGTCTGCTCGTTGTTTGTCCCAGTGCCTCAAACCAAAAGCGATATTTTCAATCACCGTTAAGTGAGGAAACAGAGCATAATCTTGGAAAATCATACCAATATTGCGGTGTTCAGTTGCTACCCAACTCTCACTGTCGCAGATAAGACGCTGATTTAGGTGTATCTCCCCTGAAGTTAAAGGCAATAGGCCCGCTATCGCCTTTAATAACGTGGTTTTTCCGCAACCACTCGCTCCCAATAAACAGACAATCTCATTATCCTCTACCGACAAAGAGAGATCCGATAAAATATCATACCCATTGTAGTGATAGGTTAAGTCTTTAATTGATAATGCTGTGGACATCAGTGAGCTTTCTCCAAAGAACGGTTAACAATAATTAGCGGGATAAGCCCCACTAACACCAATAGAACAGCAGGCAAGGCTGCAAGCTCTAGCTGTTCATCTGAAGCGAAATTAAATACATAAGTGGCCAATGTTTCAAAATTAAATGGTCTTAATAATAGAGCTGCATTTAGCTCTTTCATCGATTCGATAAACACCAGTAATCCCGCAATCAAACAACCACGCCGCATTAAAGGAAGATGCACACGCCTAAGCATAGCTGGAATGCCGTAACCCATAGTACGTGACGCCATATCTAACGAGGGGGAGATCTTATTTAGATTACTCTCAACTGAACCAATTGCGACTGCTGAGAATCGAACCACGAGGGCAAAGATCAATGCAAACATAGAGCCTGAAAGTATCAACCCTACTTGGCCATAACCAAATTTTATCGTCAGATCATTGATAAAATGATCCATTGAAATAACAGGCAGCATCACCCCGATGGCCAATACCGTACCAGGGACTGCGTAACCTAATGATGATATTCTCATTGGCAAAACGGACAGTCGGTTACTACTAAAACGATGATAGAAATTCACCAGCAGTGCAATCACCACCGCTACGATAGCGGCAATGAACGAAGTAAAAAGACTGTTGATGGTGTACTGCATAAATTCATCAGTCCAGCTCTCACTAAAGTAATCAAATGCATACCAGCAGAGCTGAATGAGCGGAAAGATAAAGGCAAAACCTACTATTAACCAACACCAAGAGAGTGCTAGCCACTTTTTCCAGCTGACAAGATGATAACGAAGATCTTCATTAGTGGAGAACTGAGTTTGAAACAGTTTCTGTTTTCTTCGACTGTAACGCTCAGAGCTGATCAGTAGAAAAATAACAATCAACATCAATGCTGAAATTTTAGCCGCCGCATTTAAATTAGAATAACCAAGCCACGTATCGTATACCGCAGTAGTAAGAGTGTTCACAGAGAAGTAACTGACGGTACCGAAATCGCCTAACGCTTCCATTGCCACTAATGAGAGTCCAACCGCAATTGAGGGCCTTGCTAATGGCAGGGAAATACGTTTAAAACTCTGCCAAGGAGAGCACCGTAGTAACCTTGCAGATTGCAGCAAACTGATGTTTTGCTCCATAAATGCAGCTCGAGCTAAAAGGTAGACATAAGGGTACAGAACCAGAGAGAGTACAGTTATTGCACCCGTTAATGTTCGTATATCTGGAAACCAATACTCATGAATCGACTGCCAACCAAACAGTTCACGTAAGAATATTTGAATCGGCCCCGCATAATCTAACCAGTCGGTATAGATGTAACCAACAATATACGCTGGCATAGCAAGGGGTAGCACCAGCGCCCACTGTAGAATTGCTGCAGATGGAAGACGACACATAGCCATCAACCATGCTGTCGGTAACCCTAAAAGAAGAGAGAGTAAAACAACGCCACCAACCAGTAAAATCGTATTTAAAATATAGGTAGGCATAACAGTATTCATCAGATGTAGAAATACATCATCTGACTTACCGGTACTGGTATAGAAGATGGCTAGGACGGGTAAAACCAGTAAGATGGATAGAACCCAACTACTGGTTTTAATTAATAGGATTTTTTCTTTCATACCTAAACAGCTAGGCCTTATTGATAAGAATATAGGGTATTATCCCTATATTCTTAACTTATGCCACTAGGAAAAAGCTTAAAGATCAAATTTCACTTCATCAAGAAGTTTAATTGCTTTGGTATGGTTATCAGCAATAGTTTCTAGCGCTAACGTATCCGCTTTAAAGTCACCCCAAGAAGCCACTAACTCTGAGCGTTTCACACCCTCTTTTACCGGGTATTCGTAGTTAACATCTGCATACATCTTTTGTGCTGTATCTGCTGTTAAAAACTCCATTAGCTTCTTCGCGTTATCTTTATTTGGTGCATATTTGGCCATCGCCATACCGCTGACATTAACGTGAGTTCCTTCGGCACTTTGGCCTGGGAAGTTAATGTATACGGATTCAGCCCAAGCAACTTGTTTTGGGTTATTAACCATTTTACCTAAGTAGTAGCTGTTACCCAGAGCGATATCACATAAACCTTCTTTAACGGCTTTAACTTGTGCACGATCATTACCTTGTGGCTTACGAGCTAAGTTTGCTTTCACGCCTTCAAGCCAAGTTTTTGCTGCTGCTTCGCCATTGTTGGCAATCATAGAAGCCACAAGAGAGACATTGTATGGGTGCTTACCTGAACGAGTACAAATTTTGCCTTTCCATTCAGGATTAGCTAAATCTGCATAGCTAAAATCAGCAGCAAGACGACCAACACGGTCGCGTGAAGAGTAAACATTACGAGTACGCAGTGTCAGCGCAACCCACTTGTCATCACTATCACGGTATTGAGCAGGAACATTTGCGTCGATAATTTCACTGTCTACCGCTTGAACAAGATCTTTGTTTGCTAGATTGGCAAGACGGCTGATATCCGTGGTTAGGATAACGTCAGCTGGGCTTAATTTGCCCTCTTGCGCCAATTTTTCAGATAGACCTTTTTTTGCAAATTTTACGTTAACTTGAATACCAGTCTCATCGGTAAATTTTTTAAATATTGGCTCAACAAGAAAAGGTTGACGATATGAGTAAACATTTACCTCTTCAGCAGCCATAGCAGAAGGAGCCAAAGTAGCAGCAATTAAGGCAGACAACGATAATACTTTTTTCATGTTAAGTCCTGTAATGTAAATACTAATACGAATATATCTCAGTACCATTATTATACAAAATAATAATTGAATCACAACTGTTTATCATTGTTAGATGTAACAAAATGATAAATAGATTAATTGTGCATAGTACTCCATTAGTATTCATTATAAATAAAAAAGCCCCTGCATCATGAAGGGCTTTTCCATAGTGTTAGGCTAGTCTCTATTTAGCACTTACAAACTCAGGGTAAGCTTCTACTCCACAGTCATGAAGATCCATGCCTTCAAGCTCTTCATCACCCGTAACACGAATACCTATGGTGGCCTTCAACAGTGCCCAGACGGCAACGCTAGCTGAAAATACCCAGACAAAGATAACAATCGCACCGAAAAGTTGAGTAGTAAAAGCTGCACTTTCGTTGCTGAATGGTACAACCATCAGACCAAATAAACCACAAACACCATGAACTGAGATAGCGCCTACCGGATCATCTATTTTTATTTTATCAAGAGAGATAATGCTAAATACAACGAGCGCTCCAGCCAGTAAACCTATAGTGACAGCGCCAACGGGTGATGGTGACAAAGGATCTGCTGTGATAGCAACAAGACCTGCAAGTGCTCCGTTAAGGACCATGGTTAAATCTGATTTCCCCCATGTGAGCTTACATACCGCTAACGATGCAATTGCACCTGCAGCTGCAGCTGCATTGGTATTTAGAAAAATTTGACCAACAGCAGTCGCATTTTCAAAATCAGAGACCATTAACTGTGAACCACCATTGAAGCCAAACCAGCCAAACCAAAGAATAAACGTTCCTAATGTAGCCAGTGGCATGTTTGAACCTGGAATTGGGTATATTTCGCCCTTTTTACCGTATTTACCTTTACGAGCACCAAGCAGTAATACACCTGCTAGTGCAGCGGCTGCGCCAGCCATATGAACAATACCAGAGCCTGCAAAATCACTAAAACCAGCTTCAGATAAGAAACCGCCACCCCATGTCCAATAACCTTCAATTGGATAAATAAATGCAGTGAGTACTACTGAAAATGCTAAAAATGCCCACAACTTCATTCGCTCTGCAACCGCTCCAGATACCACCGACATCGCCGTTGCGACAAAGACTACCTGAAAGAAGAAATCTGATTCAAGTGAGTGGTCCGCACCTTCAGCTTGCGAGCCTATCAACGCGCCAATCGAAGGGATAAAACCGCCTTCACTATTGTCTATATACATAATGTTATAACCCACTAACAAGAATGTAGTACAAGCAATGGCATACAAGACAATATTTTTTGTTAATATTTCAGTGGTATTCTTCGAGCGAACTAATCCAGCTTCTAGCATGGCGAATCCTGCTGCCATCCACATAACCAGAGCGCCTGAAATTAAGAAGAAAAAAGTGTCTAGTGCATACCTGAGTTCGGTTACTGTTGTTGATAATTCCATAATATTTACCTCGTTCCCTGAATGTTACTTAAAGTGCTTCGTTGTCCATCTCGCCAGTACGAATTCGTACTGCTTGCTGAAGATCATAAACAAACACTTTTCCATCGCCGATTTTTCCGGTGTGCGCCGCTTTAGAAATAGCGTCAATAATTTGATCAACATTTTCATCTTGAGTCGCAATCTCTAATTTTACTTTAGGTAAGAAATCGACTTGATACTCAGCCCCTCTATACAGCTCTGTATGTCCCTTCTGTCGACCAAAACCTTTAACTTCTGAAACAGTCATGCCATCAACACCGACGTCATGCAGCGCCTCACGTACATCATCCAATTTAAACGGCTTAATAATCGCGTTAATAATTTTCATTTTATGCTCCCTGCTAATTAATCTATCTAGATCTTACCTATCAAGCTACGTGCCAGTTATTTAAATACAACAAAAACAAATAGATAGAAATTATATTTATGATAAACAAAAAAAACCGCACCATTACGGTGCGGCTTTTCACTGATATAATGCACAATAGCCATCTGTGCACTAAAAAGAAACGGAGCTAAAATCGAGTAATAAACGCTTTCCAACTTTCAATCATCTGTTCAAAATCTTCCAAACCACAGCTAGAGATACTCTCTTCATTATAGAAATCTATTCCATCTTCAAACTCTTCATCACTTTGGTGCAATACACTGTTCTCTTGCACTATTGCTTCTTCTGCCGATAGGACAAGTGTCATCTCATTACCGATTAACGTCCACTCATTAGCACTATGTTTCAACAATTTAATCTGAACAAAAAGTGTCTCTATGACCTCAAAGTCCTTACCTACTTCCTCTAACAACCAACGTCCTAAGGCTTCATGCCCCATTGAGAAGTTGGCATGATAAGTTCCTTCTAAGGTGTTTTTTTTAAAATCAAAATCCATCGTCGTCTCACTCTTTTCGTTCTAATCTAATCATACAGCGTCCATTTTGATTATTTGATTCATTTTTGCAACTTGTTAATTTCTTTTGCACAAAAAAAAGCCCTCATAGGAGGCATTTAAAACAAACCTAACATACTGTTTTAAATGAAAAACAATTAAATACCTGCCACTTTATGACCGTTATCGAAAAGCCGCTGACCATACGCGGCTTCACTTTCCTTTTATTTTACTAAATTAATTTAGTAGAAATACGCTTACCGTGCTCGCATAAGTTTCTTCTTCCATTTTAATCTCAATAAACTTTCTACAGAGCTTTAAGTACACGTCACTTTCTCGATTGCTGGTAGAGATTATGTGTTCAAGTAAATCAGACGGTTTTTCACAAGGGTACTTAATTCTGGATAACTGAACTAGATCGAATGTCCACACGTCGGCATAAGGCGCCTAGAGCGTCTTTGTTGCACGGATAACCTATTGATTAATAGTGTTATAGTTAATATCACCGCCACAAATTTACCACATGCCGTTAGAAAACAACAAAAGCCATACGCATGATCTCATGTGTGTGGCTTTTTTATCATTTAGTGATCGCTACACTGAAAGAGCATAGCTGCTAACGTGGTTACTTGGTTGTTGTCACGAGCTTTGTCATGACAGGGGAGATTCGACATCAATAGAACCTCCTCAATATCAATTTATACACATAGCGCCGCGATGCTTTGTTAACTGCAACTACGACTTTGGCTTAGTGAACAACACTAATAACCCTAGAATAATGTCGCCGAATACCCAAAAACCCATAATCATACTAGTGCCTAAAGTAGCACCTATTGCTGCGCCAGCTTGAGCTGCTTCACTCTCGGAAGATGAAACAATCTCTCCAACAGAGCCAAAGTAAGAAAACAGCCAAAATGCCATAAGGGCGTTGAATAATATAAACGCCCACTTAAATAGCTTACCAAAAAAGCCTCTCTTTGGTTTGCGGATTTGAAAACCACACCCTGTACACTTAAGGGCTGTATCACTTACCTGCACTTCACATTCAGGGCAACTTACTAATGCCATATCATTTTCCTTTATAGTTATGATTAATCGATCTGAGCAGTTAACGGCACTATGCTGACAACCTAATTCTTGATTTTTTCTTTTGATTTCTATAAGAATTTACAGCAGCAACATCATTAAATTTGCTCTTTGGTGCTTCAGGTGTTTCTGGATACTCATCTACGATTTCTAAAAGTCCTTTTTTAACTAATGCAACATCTTCATCTGTTGCCAAGTTAGCAATTAACTTATCTAGTTCTTTTTGTGATTCAATTAGTTTTGTGACTAAATCTGATGCTAGTTTCCTGCCATTGGCGCCATTTTTAATACTTTCAAGTTGGTTTATGAGTTTTTGAACAGAACCAATAACACCAACTCTTGCTTCTAAACGAATGACATTTTGCTGTCTTGAGCCTGCCAGAAATACACTTTCAGAGATAACATAATCTGTTACTCGTTTAGCATCGCTGTAGATAAGCTGAATACCTTCTCGAAAGTTTTTGTAGTTAGAAATACCTTGAAGTAATAAGCCGATAGTGCCCAAAACGGTAATGCGAGCAATTAATGAGCCTTCTTCATAAGTTACTTCGATTGGAGCATTTGGAGACAAGAAAAAATCAACTCGCGACCTAGCGAATTTTTCTATTTCAGCTTTGAACGCCTCTAATTGAAGTTCATCCTCTGCTACTTCAGATTCAATATGAATATATGCTTGACTAAGAATGTTTTTATTTATGTAATCGGCCAATTGATCATCCTTGTACAGTTAACACCACAATAAGTTGACTAAAATAGTGGGTTATAATGTGAAACAAAAAGAGGCGTAAGATGCTGTTTTAGTTTCGTTTACCTGCCTTGTTATCACCGTTTTTGAATAGTGATCTTGAGACTTCAAGTACCGTATTTCTTGCAGTTTTGTTCCCACTGAGTAAAGCAAGTTGACCAGCTGCCAATAAACCATAATTTGTAGAAAAACTTAACATGTCTTTAATAAACTCTTCATTGTAATTCGGAGTAATACTACCTCCTGAAATACGCCTAGTAATTTGAGCTGGACCAGCATGAGTTAAATTATTGAGGTTTCCCCAATTCAATTTTTTGGCTACTGATAATTTACTTATTTTATTATCAAAACTATTACGGTATTCGTCGATTTCTTTAACTATTAAACCAAAGGGTTTATTAAATTTGTCTTGATTCAATAACTCTATATCAACTTCAGATGAACAATATTCAAACCACAACCCTTTCGTATAACTTTCAAACAGACTGCGCAATAAAGAACTAGCAGAGCCATACAGTTCTAGCTCTGTAAGTGTCACAATAGACCTAAAGTGTTCCACACAAAGTGAATAGTATGAAGATGCAACCATAATAGAGCCTGTATTTGGCAATTCAATACCATTTAAACTACTTTCCAATTTAAGAAGTATTTCTTTAGTACGATCCATATGACTCCAAAGGTCATAACGCCTTTGTAACAGGATAATTTTTGTGAAGCACTTTGTGTAAGACTGACGCGCAGCGGCAACACAAAAGGCGTAGCTAAAATTTGTCCTCGTTGACAAACTTGTTATGTGTTTAAATATTTGCTGACAAGAATTTTTCCTTGATTTGTTATTTTACCACCATTTAACTCAACCAAACCTGCACGAACTAGGTGGGTTTTACCCCACTTCCTTTTTGGGTGTTCACCTAAAGAAAGTAATATTAATTCTTCAATGTCATCTTTAGATAAGCCATAAAGGGTAGCAACAACCTGACTTGCAGAATCTATAATTATTTGAGCTTCACTGTCCTTGCCTTCTTCTTTTAACTTCACTGCTTCTGTTACTTTTTCTTGCATCATTTCTTGAAGTGATACTTTAAAAGAAATATCTCCTACTTTCCCCTCTATTCCAGCGGCTCTAGCAAGTAAAGTCGCAATGGTTTTTTGAAATGAAATAATAATTATTACTATAACCAGCGGCCAGATTAGAATATCTAAGGTTTCATTAATTTTTGAGTATATTTCTAAAGTGTTCATATTGCTCTTTGCTTGTAATTAAATTTTCTGGCATTAAGTATTTTTTTATTACATTAGTTAAATATACTTCAAATGCACCTTTTTCAAAATCATGTCCAATTTTATGACATAAATCTATATCGTTTATGTAAAAGCTTGCAATAGGATCTCCGGCTGGATTAATTTCTCCTAAGACTAGTGGACCTGAAATATGGAACTGAGAGCTAATTCCTCCAGGCCCATAATAGCCAGGAAAATTAAACCTAAAACGGAGTCCCTCTTTAGACAGTACATTTTCCACCCAAAAACCGAGAGTAGTAATTTTTTGTTCTGTCTTATCTAATATAATTTTTATTGCTTCATAGTTGCTTTCAAATGCACTTTGTTCCGCATCAGCAACCATTTTTCGTTCGTCATCAGTGAGTACAAATTCTTGGCTTGCCCCCACTAACAACTCTATTTCTTCCCATATACTCATAAAAACTCCAAATGAGAGTAACACTGACACATAACGCCCTGTTAACAGGCAAAAAATAGTTGGTTA
>JAESQY010000005.1 GCA_016764915.1 Aliivibrio sp.
AAATCATTGATATGTATCTTGAGCGCATTGAGGAAGCTTACAAGCATGGTGACATCACAAAAAGCAATTATGATGTAAAGCGCCGCGTTACTGCAAAGTGGGTAGCGAATGCCGTGCCGACACGTATCGCCACTTGAGGGACTATCAGGTGTTCTATGATAAAGACAAATTCCCGCTACTGAATGTGATGCAGGGCCGCAGCGGCGGCGAGGCCGATACATGGTACGATATGGCCAAGCAATTCAAATTTGACGGCTGGGCTTTTGCTGGCGACTTGAAAGCTGATTACTATGAAGTGATCCGCCGCATTCTAATTATGATTGAGGAAGGCCGCATTTCAGAGCGCGAGAACTGGATACATTTTCTCGGAAAAGGCACTTTTAAATTTGGTGTTTTGCTAACCGTATTACGCGATAGCATTCGCCGCAAAACAGGGCTTGAAGATTTCCATATATCTTTCGATACATGCTCGCCGGGTTTGGGGGCCATGCGCTACCGAAAGGTTCATACGACGCCAAAATTCACAGCCAAAAGCTTCACCATTCAGTCAAAGCCTTTCCCCTTCAACGACTATCGCTACTATGGCAGCAGCGAGCCTTTCCAATGGCAATATAGTCCCATCGCAAAATATCTCACCATGGGCGATCTGATCGTTAAAAATCAAACCCACACCAACAGCCGCCTAGACATGCTCTCCGCCTGCTATCTGGCGAACCATAACTATTATGTCTATTCAAAAGCGATGATAGAAGCCAACGAACTGCTGGCCATGCATCCCGCGCTGATTATTCAGAAAGTCCCTGTGTTCATCCAAGACGCCAAGAAAGCAATTGAGGATATCTTTGATTCAGTTAATCCTGTGGCAGCGTTAAATGATCCTGTAACAAGGACGGTGCTGACAAGGGTTTAACTTGATGTAAAGCCTTGAAAATGCTCGATATCATCTCTATATTATCCGAAACAATATAGGGAGTTACCATGATTATAGCAGGAACAGTACTCCAAGGCTCAGAAGCGATTTTTGCCTTAGTTAACGTTGACGAAAATAAAAATTTTGAACACATCAATGTTGAAATCAAAAAAATCTCATTGGGTGATGAACAAGATTCTAGTGCGATCCATGCTTTCAAAGAAGCCGTGGCAACTTTTGCACGGGAGAACAATATAAGTGTGTTTGCAATCAAAGAACGCATGAAAATAGGACGTATGGCAGGTGGTGGAACTACCTTTAAAATGGAAGCCCTAATCCAGCTTGTAGAGAACGCAGAATGTAAGTTTGTTCACGCCAACACTTTAGCAAGCTTCATAAAAAAGTCAGACATTGAGATGCCTGATAGTCTACTTTCATACCAAAAAGGTGCATACTTTGCCGCAGTAAGGGAGGCATCCATAAGTCATATTAAGAGTAACCTATAAAATCTCAACAGCCTTTTGCATCATATCCTCAGTAACATCGATATAGCCCTGCGTGGTGTTGAGGTTTCTGTGGCCTGCCAGTTCCATGATGACCTTGGGGCTGACGCCAGCGTGAGCGAGCTTAGAAATAAACCCCCTCCTGCCCGAATGCGACGAGCCGCCCACAATACCCGCACTCTCATAAATCTCGCCAAACAGCTGACAGAGCGTATTAGCGGAAAAATACTTGCGACGCTGTGAGGCGATAAGCGGTGCATCACCAGACAGTATTTTCTTCTGCCGCCGAGCAGATAAAGGTTCACATAAAGTAGATAAACCCTGCAAGTATTTCGTGATCTCCTTGATAAGCTTAGCATTCATAAAAACCGTGCGGCTGTAACCGCCCTTAGTGTAAGTGGGGTTAAGGTACAGCCTGTCGAGCACGTCGCCCATTGGCCCGACAACATCCTTGATTTTCAGGTGGGCAATCTCCCCAACGCGGAGCCCCGCATAATGGGACAGTAGCACAGCAAGACGATTCCGCGCCCCATGCCGCATCGTGCTAACAACGCTCAAAACGCGTTTAAATTCTTTGTCACTTAAAACCTTTGCTTGTTTCATCAACTTTCCTAACAAAATCATGTGTGCCGTATGATTTCATTATATTTCCTGAAACACGCTCTGTCGGCCAGAAACAGAACCCATACAAAATCAATAGGTTAACTAAAAAGGTCATAAATTATGTAATATGTTAGGAATATTCAGTTAAATAGAAAATCCTCTCGCCAAAAGAGTGTTCATGAATTAGTCTTTAGCCAATTAGTAAGATGCCATAAGGAATTAGTTGGGAGCCAAGCATTAATGAGTATCAATGTTGAAGCATTATTTTGGGATTTATACAACAGCCATATTGAAGCTGATGTAGAAAACATTTTGCAAAAATATAACCTTATTGATAGTCCTAAAAATTGGAAGCCATATGGTGATAATGAAAACAACTACGCAATTGTTGAGAACCAACAGGCCGCTCCTGTTCCTGCCCTCATCGAAAAGCTAACAAACGGCATCGATGCAATACTTGAGAAACGATGCCTTGAAGAAGGGATCGACCCTAAGTCCCCGAAAGCCCCTAAGTCAGTTGAGGAAGGCATCAATCAATTTTTCCCAGAGCATACCAACTGGGATTTACCCGCAGGCCGTAGACAGCAAGCGGAAATGCTTCAAGTTATTGCCCATGGTCCTAAGAAGGATACATCAATTGTCGTTTACGATGATGGATTAGGACAAAAACCAGAAGATTTTGGAAATACTTTCCTGTCTTTAGTGAAGGGCAATAAGAACAAGATTCACTTCGTTCAGGGCAAGTATAACATGGGTGGTGCTGGTGCTATAGTTTTTTGCGGCAAACACAGATATCAACTGGTAGCTTCAAAATATTATGATGGAAGTGCAGATTTCGGCTTTACAATTGTTAGACGGCATCCTCTTTCCGGTGCTGAGGAAACGACTAGGAAAAACACTTGGTATGAGTATTTAGCCATTGATGGTGGAACACCGTCTTTCCCTATAGATGAATTAGACTTAGGGTTGTTCAATAGGCAATTTAAAACGGGTACAGTTTTGAAATTATATTCATATCAACTACCAAAAGGTATCAGCCTGATATCAAGAGACTTGAACCAGAGCATCAATGAATATCTCTTTAGCCCGGCACTCCCAATTTTCACTATTGAACAAAAAGAACGCTATCCAAACGATAAAGTCCTTGAGAGACACCTTTATGGCCTAAGACGACGATTGGAAGAAAGCAATAGCAAGTATATTGATGAACACTTTTCCGAAGAAATTGAAGAAAAGGGCTTCGGTAAAATCAAAGTGACCTGCTACGTTTTCAAGACTCGAGCTGAGGGTAAGAACTCCAAAGAAACACGTGACACTATTAAGCGTGAATTTTTCAAAAACAATATGTCAGTTCTTTTTTCAATGAATGGACAAGTTCATGGTCACTTCACTTCTGAGTTCATTACGCAAACTCTAAAGTTCCCCCTCCTTAAAAAACATCTTATCATTCATGTTGATTGTTCTGGCATTAAAACAGAAGTACGCAATGAGCTCTTTATGGCCTCTAGAGACAGGTTGAAAGAAGGTGATGAATCGAAGGCACTACGCCAAAAAGTTGCAGAACTGCTGAAGAATAGCCAACTGAAGCTATCAATGCCTCTCGTAAAGCTTCACTGAGTGTCGAAGGCGGTGAAGTGGAGGAAATGCTTAGGAACATCACTCGTAATCTGCCAATAAAAGATGACCTTGCCAAACTGTTAAACCAGACATTCAAACTAAATGACAGTCGATCTGGTAGCAAGCCTCAAAAACAGAAGAAATCGAAATCGAAATCTGACGGAGAAAATGAAAAACCAGCGTTTAACCCGCAGCGCTTCCCATCTACTTTCCGTTTGAAAGGCAGTCATTTAAAACAGGATGGGATGCCCCTCATTAAAATACCTATTGGCGGTAATAGGCGCATTGTCTTTGAGACAGATGTTGAAGATCAATATTTTGACCGCACTCAGGACCCCGGTGGAATGCAAATTGCTCTGTTGGGGCCAGAGCTTCAAGGAAGTGGGCCTCGCCCCAAAAACCCTGCTCCAAAAGTAATTAGTGATGTTTTAAATGTGGTGAAATCCAGCCCGACAAAGGGCGAGATCAGAATACACCTAAAGTCGACTTCAGAGATTGAAGTTGGCGATTCTGTAAAGATCAAAGCTAACCTATCAAGCCCTGCTGGCGACCTCGAACAAATATTTATGATCAAAATCACTGATCCTGAGAAAAAGAAGAAAATCGACAAACCCGGCGATCAGCCAGATGATCTATTAGGGTTGCCAGAACCCATCATGGTCTACAAAGAAGCCAAAGAGGGTATGAGTGGGAATTCAAAAACATGGGACCAGTTGGATGTGCTCGGCATCAGCATCGATCATGACACTGTTGTAAAGCCAATCGATGATGGTGAGGGCCTAAGCCAAATATTTATCAATATGGATAGCCATTCCCTTCTGAATTACAGGTCAGGATTAAAAACCCAAGAAAGCATTGAAGTTGCTGATAAACGGTATTTCTCGGGCGTCTACTTTCATACGCTTTTCTTGTATGCAATCACCAAAAACCAAAAATACGAAATGAAGAAAAATGGCTCTGAGGGTGTCTCACCCGAGGATGTTGAAATTACAGATTACATCTCTGAACTCTTCAGCGCTTCATATGCTCAGTTCTTGCTGAGCTTTGATATACAAGAATTAATTAATGCATTGGACAGTTAGATATGTGGGATTAAAACATGGCTACTGAAAACACCTTATTCAACATCTCTGATGAAGTTAAATATCAGCAACAATACCAACATTTCAGCAAGATGAATGATTTGTTATATAAACTACCTGTTATATTCTCGGCTGCTATTGGTGGATTTTGGTATTTCGGCTATAGCATTAAGGGCGATGATCCCGTTCTTGCAATGGCCATCTATATCTTTTCAGGAGTTTTCTCTCTGTTTTGCTTTCAAGTGATGAAACGATTTGGCTTGGCATTTAACAAGTATATTAAGAATATTAATAAGATGGACGGTGCATTAGCTATATCAATCAAAGATGATAATAGCCCATCAGTACTTACTATCATCAAAGTTCTCTTGATGATTTCTACTCTCTTATCTGGTTTTGCTGTTTACTATGTTTACTCGAAACAAAATGAGAGAATTGGAATGACTATTTCTTGTAAGAAAAATGGTGACTGTGAGATGTATATTCAAACGAAAAGCGAAGCTGAAATTGACCGCCTTGCCAAATTTGCCAAATTATCCATTAACCGTCATGAAAGTTACGACCAGTTGCGTCCGATACTAAACCAATATTCATTAGAGCATCTAATATAAGAGTAAATTATGAAAAATACTGACTTTTCTCGGCATGCCGTTTCAGAATTGCGCGAATGGAAGAAAAATAATAAAATTGAGCTTCAACCTGACTTTCAAAGGGGTGCTGTGTGGCCCCGTCAAGCACAAAGCATGCTTATAGATTCACTTTTTAAGCAGATACCTGTCCCAAAAATATATGTTTCCACCATAATTAAGAATGGTGACATATATCGAAAAGTTATTGATGGTCAGCAAAGAATAACGGCCATATTAGATTTTTTAGCGGATAAATTTTCTCTAGCCAAGCCCTATGAGGGTCCCCACCTAGGAAAGAAGTTTTCAGAACTAGATGAAGATGTTCAAAACTCAATTTTACAATATCGATTAGACTTCAATGAATTTGAAGACTATTCAGACAAAGAAATTCGAGAAATTTACAATAGAGTTAACAAGTATACAGTATCACTCAACAAACAAGAATTGAGGCGTGCTGATTTTCCGGGCGATTTTCTAAAATTATCTGAGAGCTTGTCAGTTTTAGATTTCTTCGACGATGCCAGAATATTTACTCCAGCAAACAGGCGGAGAATGGGTGATGTTGAATATGTTTCTGAGTTACTTGCTATAATAATTGATGGCATACAGGACAAAAAAAATAGTCTTGATGATTTTTATATAAATTATGCGCAATGGCCCTCACAACAGAAAAAAAATGTTCATGATCTATTCAATAGTACATTAGATGATATAGCCACTATATTTCTCGGCTGGGTACCTATCCACAAAACCAGATTCAAGCAAAAATCAGATTTTTATTCTTTGTTCTCTGCCATTTTAGCTCAGAAGAAATTAGGGCGAAAATTACATCAAAATCTTTTGCATTATACATACCGAGACTTAAACAATCTTGATTCAACTATAAATCCTGATGCAATGGGCCCCTATGGGGAATATGCTATCAGGTGTGTTTCAGATGCTAATTCAAGAAATAGTAGAATCTGGAGGACTAATTTCTTGAGCAACTTTTTAGTAGGACTCTATGACCCGAACAATGAAGATCAAGAGCGACTTAAATTTTTTGTTAAACTTCTAAATGCCGATGACTCAGGGTACTGCCAGGGGTTTTCAGATAGTTGTTGCTATTGCGAAGTTAATATTGAGGAAGGTGAAAAAGATTCTGTTTATGCCTTTCCTAAAGGTGAAGTGTTCTTCGAAGCATTGAGGCTTCTTCATAGAAACTGTATCAACGATGAAAACAGAAAATCTTGGGTGATTTATGAGGAATAAAATTGATCTAGTCCATAGACCTAATTCAAAGTCATTTCGCATTGATCAAAGGATCACAGGAAAAAGTGGAAACACATTCATAATTGATGAAAAAATAGGCCATGGCGGAAATGCAGTAGTTTATAAGTGCTATGATGAATTTTCTGGAGAAATTTACGCCGTTAAATTTCTTCTTGATAAGAAAAACATTAAAAAGAAGAGGTTTTTATTTGAAAGAGAATGTATGGAAAAATGCCAACATCCTCACATTATAAAACATATTGATCATGGGTCAATCAAAGCATCTTGGTGGCATCATTATAGAAAGCGGCAATATTATCAATCAATTGAATA
>JAESQY010000146.1 GCA_016764915.1 Aliivibrio sp.
GCACGTGTTGTTGGCGATGTAATAGGTAAATATCACCCACACGGTGATAGTGCGGTTTACGATACGATTGTACGTATGGCACAACCTTTTTCACTTCGTTATATGCTTATTGATGGTCAAGGTAACTTCGGTTCAGTTGATGGTGATTCAGCTGCAGCGATGCGTTATACAGAAATCCGTATGGCAAAAGTAGCTCACGAGTTACTGACTGATCTTGATAAAGACACGGTAGATTTCGTACCTAACTATGATGGTACCGAGCAGATTCCGGAAGTTCTTCCTGCAAAAATCCCAAACCTGCTAGTAAATGGTTCGTCTGGTATTGCTGTCGGTATGGCCACGAATATTCCACCGCATAATCTAGGTGAAGTCGTTGATGGTTGTTTAGCTTTTATTGATAATGATGAGATCACTATCGATGAGTTAATGGAGTTTATTCCCGGCCCAGACTTCCCAACCGCTGCTATGATTAGCGGTCGTAAAGGCATTGTTGATGCTTATAAGACCGGTCGTGGCAAAGTATACATGCGCTCAAAAGCCGATATTGAAGTAGACAAAAAAGGTCGTGAGACCATTATTGTTCATGAGATTCCGTACCAAGTAAACAAAGCGCGTCTGATTGAAAAAATTGCCGACTTAATCAAAGACAAAAAGATCGAAGGCATCAGTGCACTTCGTGATGAGTCTGATAAAGATGGTATGCGTATTGTTATTGAGTGTAAACGTGATGCGGTTGGTGAAGTGGTTTTAAATAACCTTTACTCACAAACTCAGCTTCAAACTACATTCGGCATCAATATGGTAGCACTCGATCACGGTCAGCCAAAACTGTTCAACTTAAAAGAGATGTTGAAGTGTTTTGTTAATCACCGCCGAGAAGTGGTGACACGTCGAACTATTTTTGAACTGCGTAAAGCGCGCGATCGTGCTCATATCCTTGAAGCATTAGCGTTAGCATTAGCAAATATTGATAACATTATTGAATTAATCCGTAATGCTTCAACACCTGCAGAAGCAAAAGCAGGTTTAGTCGCAAGAGGATGGAATTTAGGTAATGTTGCTGCGATGCTTGAGCGTGCAGGCGACGATGCTGCGCGTCCAGACTGGTTGGAGGCTGAGTATGGTATCCGCGAAGGGCAATATTTCTTAACAGAACAACAAGCTCAAGCGATTCTTGAACTGCGTCTTCACCGTTTAACGGGCTTAGAGCATGAGAAAATTGTTGATGAGTACAAAGAACTACTAGAAGAGATCGCAGAACTGCTGCGTATTTTAGGTAGCTCTGAGCGTTTAATGGAAGTGATCCGTGAAGAGTTAGAGTTAGTGAAAACCAACTTTAATGATCCTCGTCGCACTGAAATTACCGCAGCGACGCACGATATTGACATGGAAGATTTGATCAACCAAGAAGATGTAGTTGTGACTTTGTCACACGAAGGCTATGTCAAATATCAAATCCTTAGCGACTACGAAGCTCAGCGTCGTGGTGGTAAAGGTAAAGCTGCTACTCGAATGAAAGAAGAAGATTACATTGAGAAGTTATTGGTTGCTAATACCCATGACTCTATACTGTGCTTCTCAACTCGTGGACGCATGTATTGGCTGAAAGTATATCAACTTCCGCTAGCCAGCCGTACTGCTCGCGGCAAACCAATTATTAACTTGTTACCTTTGGAAGAGGGTGAGCGTATTACCGCTATCCTTCCTGTTAAAGAATACACTGAAGATAAATACGTATTCATGGCAACAGCCGATGGTACCGTTAAGAAAACACCGTTAACGGACTTTAGCCGTCCACGTAGTGCTGGCATTATCGCAGTGAATCTGCGTGATGGTGACTCGCTAATTGGTGTTAATATTACTAATGGCAACGATGACATTATGTTGTTCTCTAAAGCGGGCAAAGTAGTACGCTTTGTAGAAGAACAAGTTCGTGGTATGGGTCGTACTGCGGCCGGTGTCCGTGGTATTAAACTGAAAAATGGTGACAAAGTTGTCTCATTGATCGTTCCACACACTGATGGTGATATCTTAACGGTTACTGAAAACGGTTATGGTAAGCGAACTATTCAATCTGAATACCCAGCTAAGAGTCGAGCGACTCAAGGCGTAGTCTCTATTAAAGTTTCTGAGCGTAATGGAAGCGTTGTTGGGGCAGTTCAGGTTGATGAAGGTGATGAGTTCATGATGATCACTAATGGTGGCACGCTGGTAAGAACGCGTGTCTCTGAAGTGAGTCAAGTTGGCCGTAATACTCAAGGAGTCACGTTAATCCGTACATCGAAAGATGAGCTGGTTGTGGGTCTTCAACGAATTGAAGAGCTGGAAGAGGAACTGTTATCTGAAAGTGTTGAGAATGAAGGCGAAATCGCATTAGACTCTGACATTGAAGTGAATGATTCTGAAGCAGACGATGAGACACCAACTGAAGAGTAAATTCACAATTGTTATAAATTGATGAAATCTCCTTATAAAACGCAGCCTTAACAGGCTGCGTTTTTTTGTTGCCGCAGCACTGCACATTTCATTAAGCAATAATTAGCAAAGCTGTGATCTCTATTCAAGGAAAAAAAGGGAGCAAAAAAAAGACGTTATCCACATGATAAAATCCCTTGTGTCAATTAACTGTTAAATCTTGCTGTGATGCTTAATTATGAAACAAGCAGCACTCGTCAGAGGTGCTTAATGAAAGGTGATAAATCAATGCAAAATGTGGACTTAATCGTGAGTCAGTTGAAGAAGTATTTTCGCAACGAAGTCAATAAAACGTTAGAAAACAGCATTGGTTCAGTTTTGACTCCTGAAGAGGTTACAGAGCTTGAAAACGCATGGATCGAACTAAAGGTATGGAAAAGCCGAAATCAACACTGATTTTCGTTAACATTTATACAGATTGTCACTCATATGAACCCATCTTTAATTAAGTAACAGCCCTTAATTAAAGATGGGTTTCTTTTTTCTTTGCTTGTTGTTGCTTCGCTAGGTATCCTAGAGCCAAACTAATATTATTAAAAACAGTTTTATTAATATGGTCGAACTCCAGCAGTGGGTCATACTGTTTTTGCTAAGGAAAAGAAGTAATCATGGTGAAAGTTAGAGCTCGGATTGAGCTTAAAGTTGGCCAGAATAGCAATATCCCTGCCGAAATGTTGTCATTCAAAGGTTTATCTACAGAAAAAGAGCACGTTGCGCTTATTTTTAAACAAGCAGATAAGAAACCGAATATTCCTATAGTCCGAATGCATTCTGAGTGCTTAACAGGAGATGTTTTTCACTCCTCTCGATGTGATTGCGGTGAACAGTTGGAAGAGACGATCAACAAAATGGGGAAGGAGGGCGGAATTCTGCTTTATCTTCGCCAGGAAGGGCGCGGTATTGGCCTCTACAATAAGTTAGATGCATATAAACTGCAAAATGCGGGCATGAATACCTACGAAGCCAATAATCATTTAGGGTTTGGTGATGACCTGCGTGACTTTAAAGAAGCCGCAGAAATGTTCAGGGCCCTTGATGTTAATAAAGTCCGTTTAATTACCAATAATCCGAAGAAAATTGCAGACATTCAAAGTTATGGCATCAATGTCGTTGAAGTGATTAATACTGATGTGCACATCAAAGATGGAAACAAAAACTATCTGGAAAGTAAAAAATTACACGGAAAGCATCAGCTTAATCTTGATAAATAAAAAAACAACTACACATTTGATTAAATAACTGAGTCTATTATGAGTTTGCAGTACAAAATAATCCCCGTGACTTCTTATAAGCAAAACTGCTCAATTGTCTGGTGTGATGAGACGATGGAAGGCGTTATTATCGATCCAGGCGGGGAAAGTGACCTTCTACTTGAAACGATTCAAATGTTGGGTATCAATTTACTACAGATTATTCTCACACATGGGCATCTCGATCACGTAGGTGGAACGATACCACTGAAATTGGCACTCGATGTTAATGTTATTGGCCCACACCCAGATGATCGGTTTTGGTTAGATTCGCTTGAAGAGCAGAGTCGTCAGTTTGGCTTGACTAAAACGGACTCTTTCTTACCAGATCGTTGGTTAAATGAAGGTGATGTGATCTCATTTGGTCAACAGCAACTCGATGTATTTCATACGCCAGGCCATACACCAGGCCATGTTATCCTGTTTAATCAAAATCATAAATTGGCGTTTGTTGGCGACGTCCTTTTTAAAGGAGGGGTTGGACGATCTGATTTTCCATTAGGCGACCATCAAGTGTTAATAGAATCTATCAAATCAAAGCTTTGGCCGCTGGGTAATGACGTACAATTTATACCAGGACATGGCCCTGACTCGACGTTTGGGCATGAAAGATTGACCAATCCTTTTGTTGCGGATGAAATGCCAATTTACTAAAAGAATGGCAGAAATATATAAAAATGCAGGTATTGACTCAGTTTTGAGCATAAGAGCACGTCAAGACTACAAAAATCTGCCAAAATTTGTTATAAGACGCTCTTACTTTTCCGCCGCTTAATGGCGGAGTTTAAGAGTAGTGCTATGGAGTTAGAAAATTAATGAGACTTACTCACAAACGTAAAATTCAATCTAAACTAAATAAACGCTTTAAAGCGGTATCTGTTGAGACGAAAGCGGTAAAAGTCGTCGCTAAAAAAACAGTAGCACCGAAAGCAAAAGAGACAGTAAAGCCTGTCGAAAAAAAAGCAGTTGTAGTAACGGCAACTAATGTATCTCTTACTCCGAAACAGCAATCTGTGTTTGATATTGTTAGCGAGCATACAGATGGTATTAATCCGAAAGGGATTGGCCTAGCTGCGGGACAAGAGGATGCGAAAGCAGCATCTTGGGCTACGGGTGGCTTGAAAAAATTAGTTGAAGAAGGTCTCGTTGAAAAGATTCAACTTGAAGGAAATAAGGTTGCTTACAAAGCACTTTAATCGTTCTGAATAATGCAGCAGAGCTGTATTCAGCTACAAAAAAGGCGATATTATTATCGCCTTTTTTATGCTTTAAATTTGTCTCTGATTACATTACAGCGGCAATGCCTTTGCACAATGGAAGCATATTATTTTTGGTCATGCCGGCGACACTAATTCGGCCAGAACCAACGATATAAATCGCAAATCCATTTTTTAAGCGATTCACTTGTTCTTTGGATAACCCAGAGAAAGAGAACATGCCATTTTGACGCTCAATAAAACTAAAGTCTGCATCTACACCTTGTTCTTTCAATGTTTGAGCAAACAGAGTTCGCATCTCTTGAATTCGATCACGCATCTCTTTTACTTCAAGTCCCCATTCAGCACGTAATAGTTCGCTGTTGAGTATCTGTGTCACGATAGCAGCGCCGTGAGCTGGTGGGTTTGAGTACATTGAACGAATGATCGTTTTAATCTGAGAAAAGGCTGCTATGGACGTTTCAGAGGATTCGGCAACAAGAGTGAATGCACCTACACGTTCACTGTATAAGCCAAAGTTCTTTGAAAATGAGCTAGCCACGAGCAGCTCTTTACAGTGAGCTGCAAAAATTCGCAAACCTTCGGCATCCTCTTCAACCCCTTTTGCAAAACCTTGGTATGCAAAATCAAATAGTGGCAGTAACTCTTTATCCGCACACAGTTTTGCGAGTTGCTCCCACTCTGCTGCTGTTGGGTCAATGCCCGTAGGGTTATGACAGCAGCCATGAAGAAGAACAACATCACCTGGTTGCGCTTTATCTAAGTCTGTAATCATTGCTGAGAAGTCTTTAGATTTAGTCTCTGCATTGTAGTAACTGTATTGTGCAGTTTGAATGCCTGCAGCGGTGAAAACACCAACATGGTTAGCCCAAGTCGGATTACTTATCCAGATTTTGCTTCCAGAAAGTTGACGTTTGATAAATTCACCAGCAACTCTAAGGGCGCCCGTACCACCAGGTGCTTGTGCGGTTTGTACTCGTTTGGTTGAAATGACTTTAGCATCATCCCCAAAAAGGAGTTTCTGTACTGCAAGTCCATATTCAGCAGTACCTTGTATTGTCAAGTAAGATTTGGTTTTTTCATCAGAGAGTAATATTGCTTCAGCTTTTTTTACTGTGGCAAGAATGGGTGTTTCGCCCGCTTCATTTTTGTAGATACCAACGCCTAAATTAATTTTTTCACTGCGAGTATCATTTTTAAACTCTTCAGTCAAACCAAGAATTGGGTCAGCAGGAGCTAAAGCGATTTTTTCAAACATAGTCGTCATCCATGGTGATCTAATAAAAAGGTGTTTTCGTTTTATTTATACCTTTAAATTCGGCGGGTGTACAAGGAAAAATGCCACTCAGAGCAAGAATTTTTTTTAAAAGTGTGCGCAGCTAGAAAGGAAAAAGGAATGGGGAAATTGATTGAGGGAATGTTATGCAGTTTTGATGAAAAAAAACCCCGAAATTTCGGGGTTTTTAAGTACGATAATGTCTAGAAGTTTGCCGAGCGAGGTGCGCGCGGGAATGGAATTACATCACGGATGTTTTGCATGCCTGTAACATAAGACACTAGGCGCTCAAAGCCAAGACCAAAACCGGAGTGAGGGACAGTGCCGTAACGGCGTAGGTCACGGTACCAGCCCATGTGTTCAGGATCGATACCCATCTCAATCATTCGCTTGTCAAGGAGCTCTAGACGCTCTTCACGCTGCGAACCACCAATGATTTCACCAATGCCAGGAGCGAGAATGTCCATAGCAGCAACTGTTTTACCATCGTCATTCATGCGCATGTAAAACGCTTTGATATCTTTTGGATAGTTTTTCACGACTACCGGCGCTTTAAAGTGCACTTCAGCAAGGTAACGCTCATGCTCAGAGGACATGTCAATTCCCCATTCAACATCGAACTCAAACTTGCGGCCAGAGTCTTGTAGAATCTTAATGGCATCTGTGTAGTCAACTTGAGCAAAGTCAGAAGTGACAAACTGCTCTAAACGAGTAATCGCATCTTTGTCTATGCGTTGAGCAAAAAACTCAAGATCATCACGACGCTCTTCAAGAACAGCAGCAAATACATATTTAAGCATGTCTTCAGCAAGCTTAGCTGCATCATCTAGATCAGCAAAAGCGACTTCTGGTTCAACCATCCAGAATTCAGCTAAGTGGCGACTGGTATTTGAGTTTTCAGCACGGAAAGTGGGACCAAAGGTGTACACTTTACTTAGTGCACAGGCGTAGGTTTCAGCATTCAATTGACCAGATACAGTCAAAAATGTCTCTTTACCAAAGAAGTCTTTATCGTAATCAACGGTGCCTTCATCTGTCATTGGCGTGTTAACCATATCAAGGGTCGATACACGGAACATCTCACCTGCGCCTTCAGCATCTGAGGCCGTGATAAGTGGCGCGGACATCCAAAAATACCCTTGCTCATGATAGAAACGGTGAATGGCTTGTGATAGGCAGTTACGAACGCGAGCCACAGCACCAATAACATTGGTTCGCGGACGTAGATGAGCAACTTCACGCAAATATTCAATAGAGTGACGTGTTTTCGCCATTGGGTAGGTGTCAGCATCTTCAACCCAACCTACCACTTTTACTGCCGTTGCTGCGAGTTCAAAATCTTGACCTTTAGCAGGGGATTCAACAATAGTCCCTGTGACTTCTACAGAGCAGCCAGTCGTTAATTTTAATACTTCATCTTGATAATTATTGAGCTCATTAGGGACCACGGCCTGAATCGGGTCGAAACAAGAGCCGTCATAAACGGCGAGGAAAGAGATTCCAGCTTTGGAATCACGACGTGAGCGTATCCAGCCACGGACAGTTACTTCACTGCCAATGGCTAACTTTCCGCTAAGTACGTCTGTTACAGGCGCGTAAGTCATCTAATTTACATCTCCATTAAGGTACATTGCTATCAATGTACATAAAAATTGTTTTTCAGGTGACATATTACCTGTCTCACATCAACCTTCAACCCTTGTTCGTGTTAGAAAGGGTAAATTGACTAAGTAATTGTTCTAGCTGTTCTGAAAGCTGTTCAAGATTTAAGCTGATCTCTTGACTCTTGACTCTTGGCTCGATGAGTCCAATGTGCTGTGATTGACCGTTTTAACGTTGAAGTTTCATGAATAACATTAGCGCCTAATTATTCGAGAATAACTTGAGACGTAGACCACTTTTGCGTAGCATCTGCCATCATTTTCATTGTTCGCATTATATGAGAGAATTTCATGTCTACAGAGTTGTATAAAGAGTTTATGTTTGAAGCGGCGCATTTGTTGCCTCATGTACCTGAAGGTCATAAATGTGGTCGTTTACATGGACACTCTTTTTTAGTTCGTCTTTATGTAGCAGGAGATGTTGATCCGCATACTGGCTGGATCATTGATTTTTCAGAAATTAAAGCGGCATTTCAACCAATATATGATCGGTTAGATCATTACTATTTGAATGATATTGCAGGGCTAGAGAATCCGACCAGCGAAGTCTTATCAAAGTGGATTTGGGACCAATTGAAACCGAGTCTACCGCAACTGAGTAAAGTGATGATTAAAGAGACCTGCACCGCGGGTTGTGTCTATATCGGTTAAATGAAGAGTAGATAAATATTAAAAATCCCGCTCTCTTGTAAAAGAGACCGGGATTTTTTTACAAAACTTATCTCTAACAGATAACTTTAATCGCAAGTCCGCCCAGAGAGGTTTCACGATATTTAGAGTTCATATCTTTGCCTGTCTCAAGCATTGTCTCGATGACTTTGTCCAACGAAACACGTGGAGCTGTAGAGCGGCGAAGAGCCATACGAGTCGCATTAATTGCTTTAACCGCAGCAATGCCGTTACGTTCAATACAAGGTACTTGAACTTGTCCTGCAACTGGGTCACAAGTTAAACCAAGGTTATGCTCCATCGCGATTTCTGCAGCAATACAGACTTGTTCAGCGCTACCGCCCATCAATTCTGCAAGACCTGCAGCAGCCATTGAACAAGCAACCCCAACTTCACCTTGGCAACCTACTTCAGCACCAGAGATAGAAGCGTTTCTCTTAAATAGACCACCAATGGCCCCTGACGCTGCGAAGTAACGTGTGTACTCCTTAGGGCCAACAGTTTGAACAAATTTATCGTAATAAGCTAAAACTGCAGGGACAATGCCACAAGCACCATTGGTTGGTGCAGTTACAACACGGCCACCTGCTGCATTTTCTTCGTTAACAGCAAAAGCAAACATGTTAACCCAATCAAGCACGACCATTGGGTCGTTAGACAATTTTTCTGTTGTTAAAAGCTGCTGGCGAAGCGCGGCTGCACGACGTGGAACACGTAGAGGTCCAGGTAGAACTCCTTCCGTATTCATACCGCGGTCCATGCATTCACGCATCGCTTTCCACGTCTTTGAAAAGTGTGTGCTAATTTCGTCTGCCGAAGAGACAGCATGCTCATTTTTTAGCACTAATGCACTGATAGAGAGGCAGTGCTCTTTACACAAACTAACTAACTCGTCTGCGCAACTGAAATCATAAGGTACGGACACCGCATTTTCGGCTTCTTTACCAAAATTCTCTTCATCAACGATAAAACCGCCGCCAATAGAGTAATACGTCTTGCTAAATACAACTTCATCATCAATCCATGCGTGTATCTGCATTCCGTTTTCATGCAGTGACAAGTTGGTGGTTTGAAAATTCATACTGCCTTCGCGAGGAAAATCGACCGTGTGGCAATGCATGCCGACAGGAAGACGCTCTGTCTCTTCAACTCGAGCGATAAAGCCAGGAATACTTTCGATATCAACGTGTTCGGGGCTGTTGCCAGCGAGTCCCATAATAATGGCGATATCGGTTTGATGTCCTTTACCCGTCAAAGAGAGAGAGCCATAAACATCAACGGTAATTTTAGTAATATCACGTAATTTACCGATGCTACGAAGCTCGTCGATGAACTCTTTACCAGCTTTCATCGGGCCAACGGTGTGTGAACTTGAAGGGCCAACACCAATTTTATAGATATCAAAAACACTAATCATGTTATTCACCTCGAAAAATAGACCGCTGATTAAAGAGGCCTATTTTCATTATTATTATCGACGCTAAATAGTTAACCAATTATAGTTAATTATAGCGCACCGTAAATTACAGAGGTAATTGCGGCAATACCACAAAACGCTGTAAAGATACGAACAGGAGCAGAAGTTTTATACTTAGCCATTGCTGGTACTTTGTACATAGCATATACAGGCATTAAGAATAAAATGGTAGCAATCATTGGAGCGCCAATAGTTTCAATCATTCCTAAGATACTAGGGTTGATGATAGCAACGATCCAAGTTGTTATTACAATAAACAGCATTGATAGTTTATTGATGCTCTTTATTGGCATTGTAGAGTTGTTCTTAACCAGTCCAACAAGACCTTCATGTGCACCTAGGAAGTGACCAAAGTAGCTAGAAGTGATAGCAGCAAATGCGACGATTGGGCCTAGAATTGAGATCAGCGGTGATGCATGAACATTAGCAAGGTATGAAAGAACACTGATGTTCTCAGATTTTGCTTGGGCAAGTTGCTCTGGAGATAGTGACAGAACGACTGAGAATACGAACAACATAACAAAGGTCATCAGCATCATGGCTGCGCCACCAGTGATCATGTCTGTTTTATTTGAAGCATCTTCACCGTATACACGACGTTGCTCTTTAGCGAACTGGCTGATTACCGGGCTGTGGTTAAATGAGAATACAATGATTGGAATTGCAAGCCATACAACTGAAGGCATAGAAGACCAGTCTGGGCTAACAGTAACCATAGATGTATTCCACTCAGGAATCAAAAATAGTGATAGTGCTAATAGAATAAATACAAGTGGGTAAACCATCGCAGAGGTTGCTTTAAGCATAAGCTCTTTGCCAAACACAACACCAGCTGTCATAAGTGTAATTAACGCACCAGACAATATCCAACGAGGTGCTGATTCCATACCTAGTTGATTGACCATAAAAGAGTCAACAGTATTGGTGATACCAACGCCGTAAATTAAAACAATTGGGTAGATCGCGAAAAAGTAAGCAAAAGTGATGAGGTTCGCGCCTTGTTTACCAAAATGTTCTTCTACAGTATCGGTAATATCTGCATCTGGGTTTTTAGCTGAAAGTACAAATCGTGCCAAGCTTTTGTGTGCAAACCACGTCATAGGTGCAGCAATGAGGGCTAGAATAACAAGAGGCCAAAAACCACCTGCGCCCGCTTTGATTGGAAGGAAAAGTACACCGGCGCCTACAGCGGTACCGAAGAGAGAAAGAGTCCATGTGAAATCTTTATATGTCCACTTTGTTTTTTTTATTGCGCCCGCAGTAGAGCTAGTTGCATTTTGCATAATGTAAGTACTCATTTTCGTGTTACTGGAATAGGAAAGCGCATTGTGGCCATTTTTGAGAGCAAAACGTTGACCTAGATCGCTATATGCAAACTAATTGTAACAAGTGGTGAAAATATTGACGTGGATCACGCAATTACTGATGTTTACATAAGTAAACCTAATGTTTATCATTAGATTTGCATGGTTAAATTAACATGATGTTGCAATAATGTAGCGTCATTGGAGGTGCTTGTTAACTGTTGATTTTAAGCGGCAGAGACTAAACTACTGTATTAATTGTGATTTTATAAAATATAATATTTGAGCTGTTGCACCCCAGATCAAATATTCATTATAACAAGTACCATAAGTTATATGAATGTGATTTTTGGAATGAATTGGTAATGGTAAGAAGTGCTTAGAGTGAAAGAAGTGATTTATGGGTACTTCAAATATTGATGAAACCTCGTCGGTGTCAATTTTGTATGAATAATCTTTAGAGACAAAAGCGAGGTAGGGATGAATTTCAAACCCACTTACTGTCGGAAGAGAGGGTAAAGAACCAAAAATAGAGATATCAGTGCCAACAATACCAATTTCTTCATAGGTTTCACGTAAAGCTGTTGCTTTTAAATTGCTATCACCTGATTCGTAACTTCCCCCAGGAAAGCTAATTTGACCGGGGTGATGGCGTAAATGAAAAGCGCGTTGAGTTAAAATAACGTTGAGACCATTAACTCGCTCAACTAAAAGAACCAGTACCGCCGCTTTTCGCAGATTTGTGTTGTTAAGAGTGATCTGTTTAGCTCTTAATAAGCTTAATGGCTCATAATCGGATTGTAGCGACAATATAAAGCGGTTTAACAATGTCGCTCTATTCATACCATACCTTTTATATTGATTGTTTATGCCTTGCTTAGTATAGGCAGAATTTTACTTAATTTATCTAATGTCTCTTGGTATTCAGCTTTACAGTCACTGTCTGCAACTATTCCGCCACCTGCCCAAGCGTATAGGTTAGATTGGTTGGCAATTAAGGTTCTGATCGTAATACTGGTGTCCATATTACCGCAGCGGCTGATATAACCAATGCTGCCACAATAGCTATTTCTTCTGTGAGGCTCGAGTTCTTCAATAATCTCCATAGCCCTAATTTTTGGAGCGCCAGTAATTGAACCTCCAGGAAAACAGGCTCTTAATAGTTGTTCAGGAGAATATTGGTCATCTAACGTTGCAGTAATGGTACTGACTAAGTGATGTACCGCTGGAAAGCTCTCAATTTCAAAGAGGTGAGGCACTGAGACAGATCCCGCTTTAGCTACTCGACCAATGTCATTACGAAGTAAATCCACAATCATCAGGTTTTCAGCGCGATCTTTTTCTGCATGCCGCAACTCTTCGGCTAATCTTTTATCTTCATCGGCTTGATGTGACCTTGGTCTTGTACCTTTGATTGGCTTGGTTTCAATATCTCTTGAGCTTAATGAAAGAAAACGCTCCGGTGAAACAGAGAGAATCGTTGCTTCGTCTGTTTTTATATACGCCGAAAAAGGCGCTTGATTAGCTTGTTCAAGATGTTGGTAGGCTTGCCATTCAGAACCTTGATATGAGGCATAAAACCGCTGTGCCAAATTGATTTGGTAGCAGTCTCCAGCCAGTAAGTATTGTTGTATTTTATTAAATTTATTCTGATACTGGTCATAGCTCATGTTGGAGCGCCAGTCACAGGTCAGTTTAAAGGGGACACAATTCTCACTCATTGGAACCTTAAAGTCGTTGAGCCATTGTTCTCGTTGACTGTTCTTCGGCTGAACTAAGGTTAATTTTTTCAATTTATGATCAGCGATTAACGCCCAGTCATATAAGCCAATAGCCATATCTGCTGTGACGATATCATGAGATGACGTGCTAGGAATCGTTTCTACGCGACGGCCAAGATCGTAACTGAAGTAACCCAGAACCCCACCTAAAAATGGCAGGTTTTCAACGTGATTTATCGTTGGTAATAATCGCATTTTGTAGTGTTCTAGCAGAGAAAATGGGTCCTCTACACTCGTGGCTGGCTGCTCACCTCTCACTCGTATGGTCGTTGTCGATCCGTGAGTGTGTAGCGTGGCGATCGGATCAGCAACTAAAATATCGAATCGATTGTCTGGATGCTGTTTAGAAGCGGAACGCAGTAGCATCGCCCAAGGTTGGTTAGAGATGGATTCGAACCAAGTTAAAATAGCGTTATGGCTGTAATTAAGAGTTTGGTAATTAAGTTCTTCGTCTATATGTAAATTCATTGTTGTTTTTTGTGACAAAAGTTGGATTGCTTAATAGCACTGGCTTGCAGGCAAGAGTATCATAGCTAGGAATAGATAATTACTACATAAAAAACGTGTAAGATAACACTTAGTAGTAAAACATATAATAATTATAACAATTTCACTAGAAGTCGTACCTAGGCTAAACATTTTCAATAAACACGGTTAAAAAAACGCCAAGGAACTTAAAAAGAGGCAAATATGAGCATCATTCGTCAAGAAGATCTAATCAGCAGTGTTGCTGATGCACTTCAGTATATTTCGTTTTATCACCCACTCGATTTTATTCAAGCTTTAGAAAAAGCTTACAATAAAGAGCA
>JAESQY010000147.1 GCA_016764915.1 Aliivibrio sp.
CGAAAACTACCGGGGCTTTTTTATGCTTTAATTTAATATTGAACGACGACGGGGTAACTGTTTTTTTGCCAGGCGATCATGTGTCCTGTTAAATCATAAAGCTCAGTAAATCCCTCTTTTTCTAATGTATCAGTGGCGGTTTGAGCGCGTCGTCCTGAACGACAGTAGACCACTACTAGCTGGTCCTTAAATTGCAAAATTTGATCAATACGTTGTGATATCTGGTCAAAAGGAATATTAATCGCACCTTCAATGTGGCCAGAGTTAAACTCACTGGGCGTTCTTACATCAAATAAAATAGGTGCTTTATTCTCTTTTAGCGCATCCACTAAGGTTAATGCTTGATACGGTTTCGCTTGAGAGTAAGCGGCCATGCTAAAAATAGTGATAAGCAAAACAGTCATGTAGCGAATGATTTTCATCTTTATGCCTTACAAATTAACAAGTAAAGATGATTATACTCGCTGATTACTATTTATATTGAGACAAGTAGTGTTTTAACGATTTTATTTCAGAGGTTTCAAAGTAGGTATTAAGTGGCTGTATCTCTGTGATTCTGTCGACGCGAAAGTTACGATATTCATCTCGGAGTTCGCACCAAGCGACTAAAGTCCACTGTTTGCCCCAAAAAACTAATCCTAGCGGCGCTATTTTACGTTGAGACTTCTCTTTGTTCTCTTTTTGGTACTCGATATAAAGTTGACGATGAGCATCAATAGCTTGTCTGACAACACCATTTTTCTCTGAGGTTTCGGAGTTATTATGAAAATCGGGAACGATTAAAGGGAGGTCTTCAATTCTTTGTTTTAAGTGATCAGGTAGGATAGATTGAATTTTTCTTGACGCACTGTCACTGGCTTTCGCGAGATCTTTGTCAGACCAAGCTTTGACCATTCTCATTCCCAGTTCAATGGCGACGATTTCGTCTTCAGTAAACATCAGTGGCGGCAAGTGTGAGCCAGCTTTAAGCATATACCCGATACCCGCTTCCCCTTCAATGGGGACGCCAGATAACATTAAGGACTGAATATCACGATAGATCGTACGTTCACTCACCTCCATCGATGCTGCAAGCTCTTTAGCAGTGACTGCAAAACGCCTTGAGCGCAGAAAGGTTAGAAGTTCGAAAAGCCGTTCAGATTTACTCACACTCAGTCCTTGAAATGATAGGTTAGGCTGTAGCTTGACAGGTTCCGTTACAGTCAAAGCTTATCTTCACATCATTATGCTGCATTTTTACCGTTTCAGCATTTATTAATGTCATTAACTCTTTCGTTTGTTCACTGGTGCAGAAAGCTTCAGCAGCACTATGAGCTTCCTCTTTACTCTGCCAGTAAACAATATCACTCCATGTATTTGTCTCTTCGTGTTTGCAAACTGAGCGATATAAAAAACCGGGTAGATGTTTCACAAATAGCTGACTTTTCTCCACCGCAGCGGTCATTTGTTGCTCTGTAACGCCAGAATTTAATTCGAAAGTGACTAATTCAACCACAGGGTTCATCATTTGTTGCTCCTTAATATTCCATTAATTGTGAGGTCGGAAAAGAGTATAAGGGGGACCATTGTCAGAATGTGTCAGTAGAGATAGCGAGTAGTTAAAGCGATGACAATAGAGGTATTAACAATAAATCCACCTGATTGGATAATGTATACCAAAACAAAGGGCAATCATTATTAATATAAATAATGATTTATAATCAATAGTGAAATTTGAATGTGTTTATATACTAAGTTTGAAACTAATCACATATTTTAACTTTGATACGAATCTATTTTGATTTTGGTCAAATATTGACCGATAAATGCAAATAAAAACAAAAAGAGGGGTATGTTAATCCTAAAGGGGTATTTTGTGTGAGCTGTTAATACTGAATACCCGTTACTTCAAGGAGGAAAAAGATGATTGAATTTTATATCCACATGTTGTTATTACTTATTGTTATTTTTATTGGTATCCGACATGGAGGAATCGCATTTGGTCTGCTCGGTGGTTTAGGTGTGTCGGTATTGGCCTTTGGATTTGGTGTTGCCCCAGGAAAGCCACCAATCAGTGTTAAGTTGATAATTTTAGCGGTTGTTGCGGCTTCAGCCACATTAGAAGCGACTGGCGGACTGAAATTATTAGTGAAATATGCGGAGAAACTGCTGCGAAAACACCCTAATCAAATTGTATTTCTTGGACCACTCTGTACCTACTTCTTAACAGTACTGGTTGGTACTGGGCACTCTGTGTATCCACTACTTCCAGTCATTTATGACGTCTCTTATAAAAAAGGAATTCGACCAGAGCGTCCAATGGCCATGGCGACAGTTGCATCGCAAATGGGAATCACTGCTAGTCCGATTGCCGCGGCAGCTGCTGTGGTGATGGCAACGGCGGTAGATAACCAGTTAGACATCAGTTTAATTAACGTATTAAGTGTCACTATACCCGCTACGTTGACAGGTCTGCTGGTAGCGTGTACATGGAGTTTGAAGCGCGGTAAAGATCTCGACTTAGACGAAGAGTTTCAACAGCGCTGTGAAGACGTCGAGTTCCGTAATGAACTGGTTGATATGAGTGAACCAACCAAAGAGGGGTCTAAAGAGGAGTCAACAGCGAGAAAGGGGTTAATAGTATTTGTCTTGGGTATCGCCTCGGTCATTTTTGTCGCCATGTTTGGTAAAGATCTTAATCTACTGCCAGATGGTGTAAAAATGTCGGTAGCGATTCAGTTCTTAATGCTATCTGTGGGCGCTATTATTCTGCTTACCACCAAGGTTCAGCCTAAGAAAATTGTCACCAGTAATGTATTCATTGCGGGTATGACTGCAGTTATTATCATCTTTGGTATTGCTTGGATGAGTGACACTATCATCAGCCATCACAAACCGCTACTTATCTCTCTGATTAGCGATATTGTAACAGTCTATCCATGGTCATTTGCTATTGCGATGTTTGTGTCATCTATTTTCTTGAAGAGTCAGGCGGCAGTATTAACTATTATGTTGCCTTTAGGTTTTGCGTTGAATATCCCACCTGAAGTTTTAATTGGTGTACTGCCAGCTTGTTATGCTTATTTCTTCTTCCCGTTTTATCCAAGTGATTTAGCCGCGATAACCTTTGACCGCTCTGGCACCACTAGGATCGGTAAATATGTACTTAACCACAGCTTTATCATTCCAGGGTTTATTGGTGTGACAACCGCCACTACCGTTGGTTATTTCTTATCTTTAGCGATCAATTAATAATCGATAAAATAGAAACTCTACTTAATTGCCAGCTACATTGATAGCTGGCTTTTTTATATTCAAACATGGTTGAATATTATCAATTAAAAATAAAATAACCATAATGAAGTTTATTTTCTATATTTACTGCTAACAGTAAAGCAGGTTTTCTATATTAAATATTGATAAGTTTGAGTAATTGAACTGAAATTTCTAAAAAGAAAGATGTCTAGAGTTAATGTGACAAAACACGGAATATGGATTTAAGGTAATGATAAAAAGGGATACAGATCACTGCCTCTCTTTTTAGTGACATCGACTTATTATGACGCTTTGTCGACCTTGTTTAGTGGATGGTTAGCACTGTCACTGTTATCAGTGAAAATTTCAGCCACTGCACGCGAGCGACTTGCTTCTTCTCAAAGTTTACGATGTATCGCCACAAGATCGGATATTTACTCGAGTTAAGCATGTTCAGCGGAAAACGGATGTTGAAATCCAGTTTGAAATAATGGCAAGAAATCAACAAAGTCTTATGAAATATATCTTGGTAGCTTCTTTAAACACAAACGATTTCCTTTTTCCATTCTGACACGTCGCTGTTCTAGGTGGGTTTGTTGAGCGGTTAGAATATTTACTCCTATATCTGTTTATTTAGCTGTTGTTTTGTAAAGACAGTGCGAATTTATATGACCATGTAAGTGGAAGACTTATTTTTTTGATGAAACTTTAGCCATAAAGATATGGATGTCTTCGATCTTTTTTTTTGTAATTCCCATCTAATGTACTGAATTAAATCACTTACTTACATTTTATAAAGCTCGGTTTTAGTTCCTGGATAGTAAATCTATAATACTTCTACCATGCAATATGCTTTTCCATTAACATGAGCGGTCGTGAGAATCGGTAGCTTTAAAAAATCGTTTAGAATGGGATTAATTAAGCTTAATCAAATAAAAAGGATATTCTATGAAACTTAAAAAATTAGCCATAGTACTTGCAACTATTTCTGTCGCTTTTGCAGGTACTTCCAGCGCATTCGCTGAAAGCACTCTAGATATTGTCAAAAAGCGTGGAAATGTACGCTGCCAGGTAGGCACACCTTCTGCTGGATTTTATAATTTAAATGCTAAAGGTGAATGGTATGGTCTTGATGTTGCTGTCTGTCAAGCCGTTGCAGCTGCTATTTTTGGTGACAAAAATCGCCTCGAAATCCAATCGGTTAGTAGCCAAGCTAGATTTACGGCATTGGCCAATGGCGAGTCCGATCTTTTATCCCGAACAGCCACCTGGACCATGAGCCGAGACACACAGCTCGGTTTAGATTTTTTACCGCCACATTTTTATGACGGTCAGGGTTTCACTGTTCGTAAGGATAGCGGTATCACCAGCGCGCTGCAGCTTAAAGGGGCTAAAATTTGTGTGACCACAGGGACCACAAACGAGCTTAACATGACAGACTTCAGTCGTGTAAATAAGCTCAATATCAGCAATGTCACCTTTGAGGATTGGAATATACGAGACGACACCTATTTGAAAGGCGGTTGTGATGCTGTCACGGGTGACAAGTCATCAATGGCTGCAAATATAGCGGCCTTCCCGAACCCAGAGGAACATGTCATTCTCCCTGAAACAATCTCAAAGGAACCACTATCTGCTGCGGTAAGACATGGTGACAACAAATGGGCGGATCTTGTTAGATGGTCCATTTTTTCCATGATCAATGCTGAAGAACTTGGAATTACCAGTGTCAATGTAGATGAGATGAGAGCTAATTCAAAAAACATTTCTGTTCGCCGTTTGCTAGGTGTGGAAGGAAATATCCACCAAGGACTGGGGCTTTCCAAGGACTGGGCTTATAACATCATCAAGCAGGTGGGTAACTACGGTGAGAATTATGAAGCTTACATAGGCAGTGGAAAATTAGCCATTGGTATCCCACGAAAAGGAACGTCTAATGAGCTATGGACAAATGGCGGATTGATGTACTCACCACCAATGCGTTAAACCATCTACCGGCATTGAACTGATCCTCAGCTTAGATTGCCCTAGCTGATCCTGATCCTGCGCCTATAAAATATAGGCGCACAAACAAAGCCTATCTGATGGAGAACATATTGTGGCTATAAATGACAATGCTAAGCCAAGCAAACAGATCCGATTAAAAGAAAAGTTTGATTTTTTCAATGATGAACGAGTCCGTTCATTTTTATACCAGTTTATTACCGTAGCAGTGGTCGTATTCTGCGCGTGGTACCTTTACAGCACCACTGCTCACAATTTAGCCGTTCGTGACATGAGCACAGGCTTCGATTTCCTGAGTATTTCCGCAGGATTTAATCCAGGTTTTACACTGATTGCTTATGAGCCTGGTGTAGGAACCTATGCGGATATCTATCTTATTGGCATCCTTAACACACTTTTTGTTTCAATATTGGCCATCATCGCCAGTACTTCACTAGGATTTTTCATCGGAATGATGAGACTGTCCAACAATTGGTTGGTCTCCAAAGTAGCCCTTGCCTATGTGGAAATTTTTCGTAACACCCCCTTACTCATACAGCTTGTTTTTTGGTACATTGCCGTATTTTCCATCCTGCCCAAAGTGAGAGATAGTATTGACCTCTCTGGTGGAGCTGAAGTTTTACTGCTCAATAATCGAGGCCTATACATGGCATGGCCTGTACCGGGTGATTTACTCTGGATGACCGGACTCGCCCTTATTATTGCTGTCGCAGGGGTTGTCCTTTTAAGGCGTTGGGCGAAAAAACAGCGTGACTTGACGGGGAAAGTTGTACCGACCTTCATCGCCTCGTTAGCACTCCTTATTTTTCTACCGGGAAGTATTTATTTACTGACAGGCTCTCCTCTGTCATGGGATATTCCCAAACTTGAAGGATTCAATTTTGCTGGCGGGGCTGCATTGCCTCCCGCATTTTTAACACTTCTCGTCGCGTTAACTATTTATCACGCTGCCTATTTTGCTGAGTCAGTACGAGCAGGGGTGCTATCTGTTAACCAAGGGCAGAAGGATGCAGCCCATGCTATCGGGTTAAAACCCATGCAGATGGCAACTTACGTTATTATTCCTCAGGCAATGCCTGCCATCGTACCGCCCATGATCAGTTTATGGATGAATGTGGTAAAAAATTCTTCTTTAGCCATCGCCATCGGTTACTCTGATCTTGTCTCTCTTTTCATGCAAACAAGCCTGAATCAATTAGGACACGCAATTGAAATCGTTGGAATGACAATGGCATTTTATATGTCCATCAGCCTATTTATTTCCTGGATGCTGAATATCTACAACAAACGAGTTCAATTGGTGGAGCGTTAATTATGGCAATTGTAAACGTAAAAAGTACACTGCCTAGAGAAGCACCTTTATCTGAAAGATCGCTGATTGGCTGGATGCATAAACACTTATTTAGCTCTGTATTCAACAGTATCCTTACTATTGTTACTATTTATGTACTTTACATAACCCTAAAGGAATTATGGGTATGGGGAATCGCTGATGCCGTATGGATCGCCGATAGTCGTCGTCAATGTTTTGAAATTAGCTCAGGAGGCGCATGCTGGGCAGGTGTATTTAGCTGGTTGGAGAATATTTTCTATGGCCGCTACCCAAGAGATGAGCTGTGGCGGATCAATTTAGGTGGATTGTTACTGTTACTCTGGATCGTACCACTCTGGCTACCACGAGTTAAGGCCAAGGTGTTTATCGCCCTGAGCACTATGTTTCTTTATCCTTTCCTTGCTGGATATCTTTTTGCCGGAGGCGGTAAGGGTATCTTCATGCAAATGATGATTAGTCTTTCTATTGTTTGCTTGGTGGGCAATACCCTCCATGCAGGAATAGGGATGATTAAAGGAATAGGTTTACCTGAATTTCTTATCCGCCTGTTTAGCAAAAAAAGCTGGCCTGAAAAAGCAAAAAATCGTCTTCTCCTTGGCATTTTCTTAGCTTGTTTTGCTGTGGTTTACTTCTGGCAAATGAGTTGGCAGGTTGAAGCTGTCGTTTGGACGCAGTGGGGTGGGTTGTTTCTAACCCTTGTTGTATCAGGAATCGGTATCGCTTCTGCGCTACCAGGAGGGGTTTTTCTTGCCCTTGGACGCCGTTCGAAGCTGCCACTTATCCGCATACTCTGTATCTCCTTTATTGAACTATTCCGTTCAGTGCCTTTGATTACAGTATTGTTTATGGCGACAACCATGTTTCCCCTCTTTATGCCTGAAGGTTTTGTCCTTAATAAATTAGTTCAGGTAATCATCGCCGTATGTCTGTTCAATGCCTGTTACATGGCTGAAACCGTTCGCGCGGGACTTCAGACGATTCCAAAAGGCCAGTATGAAGGTGCGCATAGCATCGGATTGGGTTATTGGCAGACAATGGGGGCGGTTATCATGCCTCAGGCTTTGAAAAATATGATCCCAAATATTGTTGGTAGTTATATTGGTTTGTTGAAGGATACAACTTTGGTCTCAATCATCGGACTTTTTGATGTGCTGGGGATGTTACGCTCGGTTAGCAAAGATATCGTTTGGCTTGGCATGCACAAAGAACCGTTGGTATTTGGCGCAATCCTCTTCTTTTTGATCTGCTTTGCCATGTCAAAATACAGTCGCCATATTGAACAAAAACTTTTGTCTGGTCACAAGAATGCGACCGCTAATAAGAGAAAAAAATGATAAACGACACAATAACAGCCAAAGGCAGAGAACAACTCAGCTCGGCAGTCTCCAATGAAATAATCATTGAAATGGAGACCGTGAATAAGTGGTACAGTGATTTTCATGTGCTTAAAGACATTAACCTTGTCGTGCATAAGGTGAGCGCATTGTAATATGTGGACCTTCTGGGTCAGGAAAATCGACTCTCATTCGTTGCCTAAATCACCTTGAAGAGCATCAAGAAGGGAATATTATTGTCGATGGTATAACCTTGGATAAAAATTTAAAACACATTGACCATATTCGTACAGAAGTCGGCATGGTCTTTCAGAACTTCAACCTTTTCCCTCACCTTAGTATTTTAGATAATCTTACCCTAGGTCCAATCCTGACACGTAAAATGCCCAAGCTCGAGGCGGAAGCCGAGGCGATGAAGTATCTGGAACGGGTGAAAATTCCAGAACAAGCTGATAAGTTTCCTGGGCAACTATCTGGGGGGCAACAACAGCGTGTGGCTATCGCCCGTTCACTATGTATGAACCCTAAAATAATGTTATTTGATGAGCCAACTTCCGCACTTGATCCAGAAATGATCAAGGAAGTACTCGATGTGATGATTGAACTGGCGGACACTGGAATGACAATGATAGTTGTGACCCATGAAATGGCCTTTGCCGAGACAGTCGCTGATCGGGTGATTTTTATGGATCAAGGTGAAATCATTGAAGAGAATGAGCCAAAAAAATTCTTTAATGATCCCCAGCATAGAAGAACGAAACTGTTTCTCAGCCAAATATTATAATCCCATGTAAAGTCTGCTGATGCTTTGCCCTTATTTTGAGTCGTAATGGTGGCGTTTTCTAGTTAGCATCCTAAGGTGGAAAGGGGCATATTGCCCCTTAGGAAATATCTATCTGCAAGAAAAAGAAACGGGTTCAAAGCCGCTTGTATCGAATAGTGTTGTCCGTGATTATGAACGTCATTGGACTCCTATTCATTTAGACGTTCACTGCAATAATGTCGATGAACTTGTTTCAGGAATACTGAAATTAGGAGGATCAAATGAAGTGCAATGGACTACTAATATTGGAGAGTTATTAAGCCGCTTTCTTCATCTGAACATAGTGCTCGTGCGGAGTAAGGTAATCTAGTCCGCTGTGTCGTCGCTTGTAATTGTAAAATGTAATGTAACTCTCAATTTCTGATATCACTGTTTGATGGTTAATGAACTTCAGCACATTCAAGTGCTCCGATTTTAATGACCTAAAGAATCGCTCCATTATCTACCGAATTATCCCAACAATTTCCGCGTCGACTCATATTTTTCTTTATTTTAAAATACTTAGACGATTTCGGAACGCATACGAACTAACTCGCAGTAACATCTTTAGGAACGAGTTTTTTCGGATCCTTAGCTTGCCATAGGTATGATGCAGTCACCATCAACAGGGTTAGAGAGCTTTACTCCCAACTCGCTGGTGGGTTCAATTAAAAGTATCCCCCCCTCTTCCAACTGCAGCTGATGTTCGACATTAGAGTGAATAACAAAGGGCGATGGTTTTGTTTCACCATTTAGGGTGCAGAGGGTTGCATCATTAGGCCAAGCAACCTGAATAGCATGATGGCTATGCGCAGTGGCATCGATAGATGAACCATAGATGATCACCACACCCGTTTTTACCCACACGTTTGGTTTCAATGCGCTCTGTCCCTTTTAGATTAAATAACGACTCTCTTGAGTTAGGTTTTAACTAACTTTTGAGTACCTGACAGTTTAATCCGCGTAAAAGTGTAGCGTTGATTGGTGCGGATAGCGAGTTTCAGCTAGTATTAATAATATAAATTCGCCTTTAATCAAAGTATTAACTTAAAAATCCGCGTAGACTTCTTTCACTAATTATTTTATAAATGCCCATATAAGATCTGTTGTGTGAGTGGAGCTGTTGATGTCACTTGATTTTTATGTAGAGAAGTTCCAGTCGTTAAGAACAGATAGCCAGCAAGGGCGTAATCGGCCACATAAGGTCTGCTTGCTGTTGGCCGTGATGGATCTGATTGAAGCCGGCCATATTCATGAAAACAAAATCTACTTCAACCAACATCTAAAAAAACGCTTTACTGAGATCTTTGAACCACTTCAAGGTGGTAACGATAAGAACACGCCTGAAAATCCATTCTTTCATCTTAAAAGCGAAGGTTTTTGGCACCTAGTTCCCAATGAAGGTTGTCATGTTGAAGATCTGAAAGGTTATTCGAATAAAGGGGTGTCGCACGTTTATTTAGATGCTGAGTTGTATGACTTTCTCAAAAGCCCAATTGTTCGTGGCGATTTAAAAGCGGCATTAACCCAGAATTTAACCAACTTACCAGAACTCTATGTGAAGTGGGCTATCGGCCTTGGTAAGTCTGAAAAGACGGTTAAAAATTACTTAAGTGCGCTGCGTGGTTCAATATCAAACTGGATGATGGAAGCTCACTTCATCGAACAGCCGTTAACTGATATTCGCTCTTTTCACGAATATAAAATCCGTACCTCGAAAGTGGAGACAATCCAAGAGTTTAAGGATCACAACAAGCGTGGAAAGGGCATGTACAGTGCCGCTATCAAATCGTATGGCACCTTTCTCGCCGATGTGGGCCAAGTCGATATTCGAGCCGATGTGCAAACCATTTTGGATGACAGAAAACTGACTTCCACTGAAAAATCCATCATGGTAAATACCCGAATGGGGCAAGGTCGATTCAGGAAAGATCTAGTGAAACAGTGGGGTGGCTGTGCATTGACAGGCTATCAGCAACCTCAAATGCTGGTGGCATCGCACATCAAGCCGTGGCGAGAATCGAATAATACTGAACGACTGGACAGCTATAACGGGCTGTTACTGCTTGCTAATATTGATAAAGCGTTCGATCTTGGGTTCATCTCGTTTAAAAACGACGGGAAAATTCTGATTTCACAAGCGTTAGAGTCGCCCGACGTTCTCGGCATACATGAAGCTATGTCGTTCAACATACATCAAAAACACACACCGTATTTAGATTTTCATCGTAGTGTACTGTTTGCTGTGGCGTGAAAATGACACCTCTAGACCTACCATGATCTTTTTGCCTACGGTAACCCCAAAGCCTACCTAAGTTCTTTTAAATAACAGAAAACAAAAAGGCCCAACTTCAATGCTGTAGGGCCTGGGCCGTATGTCTCACCCCATACCATTATTAAAAATCCAGTTAATGTAACTCTAACTAATCATAAACCCAAATTTTAGATGTTTTTGTAACCCAAAGTAGTCATAAATATTTTTCAAGTATTGCGTGTAGTACAAAGGCATCACAATATTCTCTTGCTCTAGTGCGTTAGAGACTTGAGGGGAATCAAGACCCATGATGAATTTTCTAATTTTACCGTTGTACTATTTATTAACCTTCAATAAATCACTTACAAAAAGTCCCAAGTTGGACTATATTGATAAATGTGACCCATAAAGGACAGTGATGATGACCCTGGCAAAAATGAGTGAATACGATCCTAAAGATCTAGCAATGGCTGGATTTAAAGCCGCTGACAACATTCTTTCTTCGTGGGGATGCTCCGTTCAACAAAGTCAGAATATCCTCAAGCTCTCTTCTACGTCTTACCACAAGTTTAAGGCGAACCCTGAGAAAACCAATTTGAGTGATGATCAGCTAGAACGTGTTAGTTACTTACTGAATATGCATCAAGCACTGCGTATTGTTTTCAGTAACAATGAAAATGTAAGTGGTTTTATGTCCATGAAAAACAGTAATGACTACTTTGCAGGCCGTACACCGCTTGAAATCATCAACTCAGGAAAGTTCAGTGACCTGTATGAAGTCACAAAACGTATTGATGCATTACGAGGTGGTCTGTGGGGGTGAGTGACAAGCAAAATACTTTGGTAGGACACCGCTTGATAAGCACCAAATACCCGCCAATCGCTCTGTTTGATGATGTGGCAAGCCCTGAAGAGTTTGACATGCTTTATGCCATTCAATCCCTTACTAACCCGCGCTTATTTGATGCCGTTGCCCCATTCACACACATCAACCCAAATGGCGGAAGATTCAATGATGGCTTGTTTGGTGCGTTGTATATTGCATCTACCGACCAAACTGCCGCAATAGAAGTAAAATACCATCAGCAGAAATATTGGCAGAACATCGAAGGACTTGCTTATGATCGTTTCTTGTTCCGAAATCTGCTGATTACACATAAGCCGTCACCTGTGTATGTTGTAGATTCAAATGATGCTGAAATCCTGAATCCTGACAACTACTCAGCTTCGCAGCAATTGGCTCGTAACTTAAAGAAAGAGAGCTATCAAGCGGTTGAATACTCATCGGTGCGTTCAGAGAACGGTATCTGTTGGGCGTTATTCACTCCAAAACCTGTATGCGATGTCGTTCAGTCTTACTTACTTGAAATGATATGGGACGGAGATAAAATAGCAGAAGTGAATAAGGTTCAGCACATGGTTGATTTGTCGGAGAGTGAACCTTCTTAAATTTATGTGTGCTTTCTATATTCTATAGTTAAAGCCCAATTTCAGTGATGAGCGGTGACTGTTCAATGAAGTGCTCACATCTAGCCATAACGATTTCACGGTATCGTTTTAAATAAGGTAATTGTGAATCAGAAACAGAAGTGACGAGAGATATAGCGTCATCAATGTTCTTTATAATGTCATTTGCTATCTTCTTTAGGTTCTGCTGAAGCAATTTTGGTGAAATATCACAATCGTCAGCAAACTCTACAAGCTGGTAGGCATTGATAGAGTCCGAATCAAACTCGTCACCAATCGCCATCGCAAGATCTTGTTCAAACTCGGGATACATTCTTACATTAACAAGATCATAGAGTGGAGTAGGGGTTAAGCCTGATTTTTGCACAAAGAAGCTGAAGTTTTTGCCATGCGCATCTGCGTTATAAATACACAAATTGAATAAAGCCCATTTCAACATGGCAATCTTTGCTGCTATTGGGTTTTCACATTGTTCTGAAATGGCAAACAATCGCGCAAAACTGACACCATCATGTATATGACTTACATCTCTCTGTTTACCTAAGTTTCTTTCATACTTTCTATCGACACCTAAGTTGCAAGCTTGGCAGGCGTCAATCATATGTCTTCGTCCTACCTTTGTTGTGTCAAATAGCTTCCTATCGAACCTTTCAACAAGAAGAGCTGGGTATTGGTCGAAATATTTGAGTTCCACTTCTGCTACATCTAGTCCAATCCGCTTGGCTAATTTCATCGTTACAAACTCATTTATAACTAAATGTGGCTGATCTTTTTTTTCAAACTTGATGATATGAGTAGAACATAAATCACCTTCGCCGAAACCTAATTTTCCCTCCATAGACAGTACGTTTAGTTTCGACTGAACGCCTGCTACGGATAATCTAGGTTTACCTTCCCAAACCTCTAAATGCCAAAGATCAGGGTCAGATAACTTTTGTATTAACTCATCGTCATTGATTGGGTTGAAAGAGGTTTCAGTTTGGGCTGGTGACATACCCTCAGGTAAGAACATCATCGCACCTGATGTGTCTTTGCCTATACCACCAACTTGCGAAAATACATTTGAGCGTGATACGCCCAGAAAGTCGATCAGATGATCTAGCCCTTTATTTTCAGGGAGTAAGTTCTGTAAAAATCGTTTGATATTGACGGATGGTATGTCAGAGTTAAATGGTAGATGTGGTGACATCGGAAACCCACTTTTGATCCAGTCTCTATCGTAGATTACAGACAAAACATCACTATCCTTACTGAGTGACAGCTTGGCAATGACCTTTTGGCTATAGATTATGTCGAGAGTGTATTGATTAGACCCAGACGTCATTATCTTTCTCCTGCGATGGCGCTGATGCATCAGAATTTTGCCAAGGCTGTATAGAGATCTTTATGCCTAGAGCTAACACTACCTTCATTAAGGAAGTCACCTTTATGTCAGGACTGCCTTGTTCGATTTTTATGTATGTTTGTTTCGAAACTCCAGATAGTAATGCAGCATCTTGTTGTGTGATTTTGCTTTGAGTTCTTTTAGCTTTGATCACTTCACCAAGCAGTGATGGCGTAAATGCTCTACTTAAATCTGGTGATTTAGTTGCTTTTACTTTCTTAGCCATTAAAACCTCTGTGTAATGATGCTCTATATAAAAGTCTATCTTAGTACACTTTTAGGTGGCTGTGCGTAGATTTGTGTTAAAAGTCTACTCAGGTGTACTTTTAAGGTTTTCTACCCGAATTATTATCAAAAAGTCTATCTTGACGTACTTTATGTATGGGAGTGCCATGATCTTTTTACCTACGGCAACCCCAAAGCCTACTTAAGTCTTTTGAATAGCAGAAAACAAAAAGGCCCAACTTCAATGAAGTTGGGCCTTTCCAAACGTTTGGTGGAGCTGGGGGGATTTGAACCCCGTACAACGCATTTAAAACAACGACTTACCAGTAAAAACAATAGCTTGCAGGGTGGTATGGTGCCGTTTAGTGCAATGTAGTGCCATGAGCACCGCCATTTAACCGCCACTTTTGGCAAGTGGGTTGAGCTTAATCGCATCCTCTAAATGGGCAGGAGAAAAATGCGCATACTTCATCGTATCAGTAATACTAGCGTGACCAAGGATTTGTTGTAACACCAGGATATTACCGCCATTCATCATAAAATGACTAGCAAACGTGTGTCTGAGTACGTGAGTTGACTGCCCTTTAGGGAGTTGAACCCCCGTCCGGTTTACGGCTGATTTGAAAGATTTGATGCAGTTGCTAAACAATCGACCATTACTTGTCGGTAACTCGTTATACAGCTCTTCACTAATCGGTACAGCTCTGCGTTTGTTACTTTTAGTGTGAATGAAAGTAATACGATGAGGTGATAGTTGAGAGCTAGTTAATGATTCAGCTTCGCCCCAACGACAGCCAGTTGAGATGCAAATTTTAGAGATCAAGTAAGCATCAAAGTTACGGCAATTTTTCAGCTCATCAAAAACCACATCAATCTCTTCAGGATTTAAAAAACCCATTTCAGGCTGTTTATATTTTAATGCTCGCAACTCAGAAAGCGGGTTGTTATAGCTCCACTCTCCTAATCGTCTTAATTCGTTAAACAATGCATTGAGGTAAATCTGATCGTTGTTTGCCGTCTTAATAGAAACGGTTTCTATACGAAGTTGGCGGTATTTTGAAAAGTCGCTGGCAGTGATGGTTCTTGCAATGGGATTACGCATCATTAGAGACATTGCGAGGAGTTTGTTTTTTCGTTTTTTCCCATCACTTAGGGCTTGTCCATGCAAGTTAAACCATAATTCAATAAGGTCATTGAGGTTACGGTTATCTTCTTTTGCTGGCATCCACGGCTTTTGGACTGACTCAGTCACCGTGTATTGTTCAAAGCGTTTGGCTTCGCTTTGAGTAGGGAATGTCTTTCTTATTCGCTTCTGGTTACTTAGGTAAACTTCAACTAAGTATTTGCCGTTCGGCTGCTTTCTAATAGACATATTTATTAATATTTCTTTCTATCGCTTTAAACACTGATTAATAACTGTATTTGCATAAAATGTAAGGCTGTTTTCGTTTGGGTCTGAAATATAACTTTCTACTGCGGAAATAGGAAAAACTATAGAATCGTTAATTTTTAGACATAGCTGATTGGAGTCATCATGCTTTAACCATTCCCCTCCAACAATCTCTTTAATTATCTTACCTAGATAGACGCCACCCATGAATTTTGCCCCGTTGAGTGCTTCTTGATCTCCAATTTCGATCAGACCGCTAATGGCATCTTCCAATACCGAGCAGCTCTCAAGCTTGGGAGTAAGCTTCATTCCCAACATTTCGGCTGTTTGCTCAAGATGGGAACAGGATTCTTCTTGGTTAAAATTCACGAAGCTTCCTTACTTATGGCCCTAACAATGGATTAACCATTGCTACCAACCTAAATTAAAATAGTCTCATTGACGAAATAACCACACCAACAATGGTGCAATTACCATTGATTGGGATAATTGGTGTTGGCCAGTTAGGGTTGACTGCTTGTAGGTATTTATGACCATCTTCAATAATCAGTTGCTTGAATGTTGCTTGATTCTCGTCATCTAAACGCGCAACCACATACTTACCATTCTCAGCATCAGCATCTGGGTCAACATAAATTAACTCCCCTTCTGTAAATACAGGGTTCATGCTTTTACCAACCACTTTTAAAATGAAGGTGTTCTTACTGCACTTTATTGGGCAAGGGTAATAGTCAGCTTCGTGTAAATCAGTAAGACAAATATCACTCCACCCTCCCGCTTGAACCCAAGATATAAGTGGATAAGCACCTTGTGGTTGTAACGCAACGGGGACTATTGTGGCTTCTTTTTCGATAGGTTCAGGGGAGCCTTGACCAGTTAAAAGCCAATTCACATCACATTTCAGAACCTTTGCTAAAAGAGAAATATAAATCCCTTTCGGGGTGGTTTCTCCTTTTTCCCAAAGTGAAACTGAAACACGGCTAACACCGACAGCCTTAGCTATATCAGCTTGTGTCAGTCCTAGTTCCTTTCTTCGATTTAACATATACATACTATCCATGTAAGAAATCTTACCAATAAAGAAGGAAAGTTTTATTATCAAATGTAATATAAATTACGTAAGTTTATTTACATTATGGTTCATCTTCATTATTATGGCGAAAGTTAAGTTTCGACATGAAGGAAAGGTTGTCATGAGAAAAGAGGAAGCTGTTAAATATTTTGGTTCGGTTACTGAGTTGTCGAAAAAATTAAACGTTACAACTCAGTCGATTTCACAGTGGGGAGAGAAAATCCCTTTGCGCCGTGCTTTTGAAATTGAGCGCATTACCAATGGTGCTCTGAAAGCTGACTTCACACCGATTCAATCGAACATATAGCAGGAGAAAGCTAATGAGCCTGACTTTGTCCCTTGATGCTCCATTACTAAGTATTGCTGAATATGCCAAGCGTTCAGGTACTTCTGTTGATTCAGTAAAAAAACAGTGTGACAAAGGGCACCTGCCATTTATTCAACATGAGCAACGCGGCAAACGCTATATCAACATGGTGCAACTCATGAAGCGTTGCGAAGAAGCCAATGCTGGTAAGGGTTGGAACTAAGTTCTTATTTCAAGTTAAGTATTGCAAATGGAGTTTAAAAATAAAATGGGAAGTTATTTAGAAAGTACCCAACTTAATTATGACCACGCTTGTATTGCATTCTCAATTGCGAATAAGTGCGCTCCGATTGAACGAGCAACAGGTGTAAAAAAGTTAGCTGACAAGTTGAACCCAGAACAACCACACAAACTTTCAGTGATGGATTTAGAGCTAATAACCAAAGCGTCAGATGATTATGGCCTGGTTAATAGCATGTTGTATTCGCTGAATATGATTGCCGTAAATATTGATAAAAATGGTGATCCTGAAACCTTTTCTAAACGAGCATTAAATAACTCGGTTCACGCTGGTGATTTAGCACAAGAAGCATTGAGCAATGCAGGGAAAGACAGAATTACTCATCGTAATAAACAAAGCATTATCAGAAAAGCTCAAGCCTCTATCGGTAACTTGGTTTTGCTCATTAATGACATTGAAGGGCGTGTTCCTAATTCGACTTCTTTTTTTTCCATGGGAGTTGATTTTCTTTCTTCAGGTGTTCCATTGCCAGGACTAGCGTAGGGAGTTCGTATGAGTCAATTAGCTGAAACCCAAGAATTAGTACGCTCAGCACCAGAGAGCATTTCAGCATGCAAAGAACTGTTTTCAAAAAGCTATAAATGTAATCAGCTTAAATATGCGTTTAATTCATTAACCAACCGAGAACGCGCCATGATCTGCTTTTGCGGGGAGTTAAAGAGAAGTGACAGTTATCGAAAGTTTGAAGACTTTGATGATCTAGAGCTTCAAAAAATTCGTAAGGCTTTACAAGAGTTAAAAGTTATCACCAAACGCTTTGATACCAATGTAGGTGATGTAACAAAGTTAAAGCCAAGCCACTTTCAAGCCTAAATACCACCAAATGACCTGTGCCTCTGCAATAGGGGGCTTTTTTTGTACCTAAATTTTGTTTTACCCCGAGGGAGTAATGATATGAACGACATAAATACAGCCTTTGAAATAGTAGCTGAGGTGAACGTATGAGCACCCACGTAATGCTAGACATAGAAACAATGGGTAACAGTAGCAACGCTGCAATTGTCTCTATTGGTGCCGTTGTTTTTTCACCTGTTACTGGTGAATTAGGTGCAGAGTTCGAAGAGGTGGTGAGTCTAAATAGCTCAGCTCATTACGGTGTTATTGATGCATCAACGGTTTCTTGGTGGTTGACTCAGAGTGAAGATGCAAGAGCCATCTTTGAACGAGACACACCAAAATCTTCACTTAAAGATGCGCTGTTAGAGCTAAACCAGTGGTTCGCTGACCTTGGAGATAAGAAAGATATTCAAGTTTGGGGTAATGGCAGTGGATTCGACAATGTGATTTTAGTTAATGCCTATAAAGCGGCTCGAATTAATCCGAACTTCATTCATTGGAATGACCGAGACGTGAGAACCATCGTTGAGATGGGCCGCTCAATTCTAGGTATTGATCCAAAGGCAACACTAACCCGAGAGGGTACCCACCATTCCGCACTTGATGATGCGAAGTTTCAAGCAAAATACGTTTCTGCTATTTGGCAATCGTTCGTAACACCAACACAAGCTGAGGTGGAAGCATGAGCCAGTTAACTCTCCATGAATTGAAAATTCTATCAACTCACTTCACTGAAGTATTGGCTGGACGTAAAACTCACGAAGTTCGACTCAATGATCGTGACTATCAGGTCGGTGATTGTTTAAACCTGCGTGAAATCGAAGAAAGTGGTGAGTACACCGGACAGGAAATGAATGTTCAAATTTGTCACGTTCTTCATGGTGGCCAGTTTGGTCTTGATGATGGTTGGTGTGTTTTGTCACTGAGGAATGCCACACATGCTAAAGCAAAGTTATTGATTGAATACTTACGTGATCGCTTAGAAGAAACCTGCGATTGCATTGAAGCGGGTTATGACATTATCCGCGAATCTGGGCACACCACTGGAGATTCTCAACTTACAGTCGAAGGTGGCCGAGTATTCATTGAAGAGGCTAACCAATACCTAACATCTATTAAGGTGAACGCATGAGCACTATTACCGTATTTCGCAGAGACTTAGAGCACGGCCTTCGTTGTGAGGGATTCACCACTCGCAAAATTGAACAATTCACTCGTGTATTCAAGCCCACTGAATCAAGCCAGTGCGAAATGCTTGAGCTTGATTCAACACGGGCCATGCTGGTTAACGTTAATGGAACTGAGCAAGGATTATGCCTAGACGATTTCATAACTGCTTGGTGGGTGTTTTGGGTGGTGGTATTCAATGAATCAGGTAACGACGAAATGCAACATCAAGCCCTAGGTGCAATCCGTGCGTTGTTCTTTGTTTCTGCATGCACCAAAAGCACGAGCCAAAACGCAACGATGCAAATGTGGTGGCGCGATTGTGAACCGATACATGGTTATCCAACCCTGGAGGCCAGCTAATGAATTACGTCGCAGTTGCGCTAAACAATGGCGGTGGCTTGATTCGCCACACTGAAACATCAGAAGTGAAAAATGTGGAATTAGGTGAGTTTGATACTCCAGAGCAAGCAATTGAATCAGCATGCAATACCTTCAATTGCGAACACGTTTTAAATGGGGTGATCATCAAAGGCAATCATGTTGGTGGCCATATGGTCATGAATACACAGGAGCTTAGTGAGCTATGAAAATTAATAGAGCAGAAGAGGAAATAATAACAATAGGTGATGTCATTACTCATGCTCAAAAGGAGTGCGCTAAATTTGCTGGAGCCATAGATAGGGCAAATATGCTTCTAGATAAATTTTATCCTAACCGAGGAAGCTATTTATGGAAGCATATTGACTGTTATACAGCGGCACTGCGTTCTAAAAGTTTTAAAGAAGCAGAAGCTTTTTTGAAAGAAATTAAATCCAATCGTCGTCATCGTCGGCCAGGTCATCATCTGATAAGTCATAAATTGCATGGATGTCCTGTATTGGAGGGAGATCAGTAAGTCGATTTTGCATATTAAGTTCGATACGCATGAATTCATCTAAGTCGTTGAAATCGTCATGAAGATCTAAATATATGGTTCTGTAGTGTTTATTCATTGTTCCAATGATAGCTACTTTCCGATGAGTCGAACCTGTATTTGAATTGTTTTTTTCAACAAATTGTACGATTTCATTATCAAAAGAAAGCTGATTTTCTGGGAAGTGAAGTTTTGTTTTCATTAATTATTTACCTATATAGCCAATTGAATGAATAGACTATCTTTTACCATAAAACAACAACGTACAGCCACTCTTGCTTGTAAAAGCTGGAGTGGTGTTTCGCATAAGCCAGAGCCTATTCAAAACCAATCCACAAGACTGGCATATGAAAAGCCCGAGCCAGATTCGATGTCAGTTATTGAGAGGCAGCTTTATGAAGTGAACCCATTAGATCACGAATGGCGTAAACACTTTTTTGCTGAACTACCTGACTACTTAGGGAAGTATTTTGCTAAGCGTTACATCTCGATTTATAGAGAGTCAGATGGACGTAAAAAAGCCAATACTTATCTGCGTGAAAAGATGGGTGGAGAGCTACAACGCCGAATCAGTTTGGTTTTGCATCGCTATAGAAACTTACCTACCACACATAAAATCACATTGATGAGTGAAGATACTGATCAATGTGATTTTGATTCTGCTAGAAAAAATGAGCAAATTCGCTTCGATTTAGAGAGCATTAAACCAGCCAAAGCCAAAAGCCGTTTATTGGCAGAGCTCGAGCAAGATGAGCTTAAAGAGATGGCGTTTAAGATTTCACAAATCATCAATGCTCGTTTTGAATTACTGAGTGATCAACTCAAAGTTGAGAGTGATAGTGAGCTGGATAAAAGTCTAGTAACGGCCTATAAGCGTTTGTCTGAACTAACCGCCAGTTTTGGTATTGCGCCACCACGTAAAAAGAAGAAACCAACTGCAGAGGTAGTTTATGGTGATATTTTTCGCATGAGGGATGATGAGTGGTGGTTAAAACGTTTGAAGAAAGCCCGAAAAATCATGCGTGAGCATCTAGCCATTGCAATGGGTCAAGTCTCAAAAAGGGCATCTGCCTATAGCTCATATGATTGCGTTCGTGAGCATCAAGAGCAGCAAAAGAAAAACTGGGATGCGATTCAAAATATGATTTTGTTTGATGAAGAGACAAAGGAAGAATTTGAATTAAAAGACATGGTGCTTAAAAGCATTTCAAATCCTGCTATACGCCGTCATGAGTTGATGACCAGAACAAGAGGCTGTGAAAACATTGCTGAAATGCTCGGTTTGTCAGGCCTATTTCTTACCCTAACAACGCCAGGTAAATATCATAACAGCTACCAACGTGGTGGCTTTATTGAGCATTGGAATGGTGCAAGCCCACGTGATGCTCAAACCTATTTAAATGGTGTGTGGTCAAGAATACGCGCGAAACTTGGGAGAGAAGAAATCAGGTGGTTTGGTGTGCGTGTAGCAGAGCCCCATCATGATGGAACGCCACATTGGCACCTGTTGCTATGGTGCAAGCCAGAAGATAAAGCAAAGGTAACTGAAATCTTTATTGATTACGCGACTAAGGAAGATAAATCAGAGCTTATGAAAAAGGGAGTGTTTGATCACTCAGCTCGTTGTGATGTGAAAGACATAGATAGCGAGGAAGGTTCAGCTACTGGTTACATTGCCAAGTACATATCAAAAAATATTGATGGTTACGCGATGGATGATGATGTTTCAGACGAAGTTGATAAACCAGTTAAGGAAGTTGCTAAAAATGTGGGTGCATGGAAAAGCCGCTGGAATATTCGGCAATTTCAGTTTTTCGGTGGTGCGCCTGTAACTACTTACCGTGAGTTACGTCGTTTAGCTAATCTCGACAAAGCCAGTTATATGGATTACTTGCACATGCAGCAATTTAAGCAGTTGCTGGAAATTTATCGTTCCATGACATTCAACACTGTAGGCCCACAAATACCTAACCATAAACTGAATAAGAAAGAGTTAATGGCGCGTCTTGGTGATTTTTATGTACCAACCATGACCAGTGATGATGGTGATGTAATAAGCACGATGCAAGCCGCTGATACAGGAGATTGGCAAGGGTACATCATGGGCCAAGGCGGTCCGTTTGTTAAACGTGACGATCTTAAAATTCGTAACTCATATGAAGAGTTACCATTTTCCTCTCGATACAGTGAAACCGTGCGAAAACTTGAAGGTATTAGTGCTGCAGGGGAGTTTGTTAAAACTCGCGTCAGAACTTGGACCATACAAACCAAATCAAATAAACACACAGATGTTGAAGCGGAGGCTCTTGCTCTTGATAGCAGCGCAGCTGCTCCTTGGAGTTCTGTCAATAACTGTACGGAACCCAAAAGAGTACAGGTCAGCAATCAGCTAAAGAATATATTTGCTCCTAATCAGAAAAACAAAAAGGTCGATACCTTTGTCGATGAAAATGCTTTGAATGCCTTATTGAATGGTAGCTCTCTAAATCTGCATGATGGACGAAGTTTAAAAATTCGCCCTGGTGAATTAGATAGTGAAGGAAATATCAGACCTGCTCAGCTTATCGAAGTTGAAAAAGAGCCAGAAGATATGCGCTGGCTTGAGTTCGACGGCTGGCCAGATGAACCCAAGCCGACGAACTCGGACGAATATGAACAACCAAACCTTTCAATTTTCACCAAACATGACTTTGGTAATGATGATTGGCCGTTAATTTAAGTTAATTGAGGAGGCATAAATGCTAATCACATGCCCTAAATGCTTAACCAAAACACGTATAGCAACATCACGTGCAATCTCGCCTGAAACAAGGGAGTTATATTGCCAATGTTTGAACCTAAATTGCGGGAAAGTGTTCGTTACTCACACCTCTTTTTCGCACTTTATCGAATCAACAAGCCAAAAGCCGGACTCAGATTTACAGCCTGAGTTGTGCAAAGGGTTAAACCAAATAGATATTTTCGAGCATATAGGTGATTTGAAATGAATGATAATGGTATGGAGTTATACTTTGCAGAAACTGCCCTGAACGATGCAATATTAACGGGTGAAAATCAGATTTTCTTATCGTCATCGCCGATGAGAAGTGATGTTCTCAGAGATTATGTAGTGACATTAGCAGCGCCGTTAGATATCACATTATGGGATGGCTTTGTTATATTACCAAACGACGCTAAAGTAATATTTCTAAATGTTGATAATCGAGTAATGAGTGCGTTCTCAGGCAATGTATATGTGATTAACTGTTTCAATAAGACAAATTTTTCCTATGTCAGTGAGTTAGCATCTATGTGGACGATGCTTAAAAAACATAGAGTTGTATTTTTCTCTGCTGATGACACTGTAATGTAAGTACTCGTATACGAAGTATTAGTACTCAATTATAAAATCAGGTTTTCATATGCAAAATATTGAAAGTATAGAAAGGGAAGCTCAAAAAGTTCGCGATACTATTGAAGCTTGCGATAAAAATAGTCAGATGATGATTACTGAAAGTTTTCCCGTTATGAATTGTAAGCTTGCAGCAATGCTGTTGGCGTTTCATTTTCTGAAAAAATGGAATGATATTGAGATAGTTTGCGTAAGTGGTATTGGTGAGAATATGGTGTCACATGCGTGGTTAGAGATTAACGGGTATGTGATAGACATAACTGGAGATCAATACAACGAAATTGAAGATGACCAGCTAAATGATGATGTTCTTCAGTACCGTCCCTACCCGAGAGTTCATGTAGCGAAAGCATCACAAAGTTATTTATCTCACCTGTTCAGAGCCTCGGAACGAATAATACTAGATAGTGAATTCTCAAATATTAACGAGGACTTTGTAGAGCTCATGGAAAATTCATACTGCTTATTACACATTGATTAGGTACTAATAAGCGTTGAATTGGTGATTTGTTTTCTCATTTCTTACCTGTCGTTGTCCATATAAATACAAAAGATCACAATTTACCTAAAAACGCACAAATGCGATCTTGGAGGATCTCTATTTCCTGCATCTAAAACAGCCCTAAGTTCAATTCCCACAAGGGCTGTGTTCCAATAACCCTACCTTATAATTATGCGGTTCAAATTGCGTTTTTTTGTAGTGCTGAATTTTAGTGTGGAGGGGAGGGTGAGTCCGAGCGAGCTCAAAATCCCTGTCCCTGGGCTGAAAGTTCAGGATATGGCATTGCGCTACTAATAAGCGTGTTCTGGTTTGAGAGGGTTTTATTTCATGTGGGAAAGACAGTATGAAAAAGGGCGCTGGAATGGCCTTGAGCTCAACATACTTTCCACCTCAATTGATGGTGGTAAGCGTCTTCATGTCAGTGAAATTCCTTATGCCGACTTACCTAGCATTAAAGTGATGGGAAG
>JAESQY010000148.1 GCA_016764915.1 Aliivibrio sp.
TAAGTTTACATTTATAACAAATAATTCACGGTTAATTTTCCTCGTTGAATAATTGATCGTCCTTTACAATCCTTATCAGAAATAGAAACGTACACAGAGGTCATCTCTTAACGTGCCGACTATTTAAGTTAGCTTTTTCCCTACGATATTAAAGGAATGATTGATAATGAGTCCTGAACAATACCTAAATGATTGGCAAACTAGCCAGGCATCTGCTGAAGCAATGTCTCCATTACTTGGTATTCTCTACAGAGAATACGGTGTTGAGCTGTCACTATTTGGACGCCAACTTGTCAACGCATCTACCATCGATCTGATTAAAGCTCACCGTGTTGCTCGTCGCTATACTGGTGAAAACTTACCCGCAGAGCAAACGCTTGCATTAGTAAAAGTTTTGGTTCAAAAAAGCCTATCTCCTTGTCGCTTAGACATCGGCCAGCTGAGCTGGAGCTACTGGAAAGACAACAGTGATGAGGCTGGCATTGAAGCATTTATCGACGCTGAACTTTCTGAAGTTATCGACAGTAAAAAAATCGTAGAGCCTAGAGATATTGTTCTTTACGGATTTGGTCGTATCGGTCGTCTTCTTGCACGTATTCTGATTGAAAAAAGCGGTCCTGGTTATCCACTTCGTCTAAAGGGCATCGTAGTACGCGGTGGGAAAAAAGGCGATTTAGCCAAACGTGCAAGCTTGCTACGTCGTGATTCAATTCACGGACCATTTAATGGCAGTATTACTATCAATGAAGAGAGAAATGCAATCATTGCGAATGGTAACTACATTCAAATGATCTACGCAAACTCACCTTCAGACATTGATTACACCCAATATGATATTAACAATGCCCTTGTTGTTGATAATACGGGTATCTGGCGTGACCGTGACAGCCTTAGTCAACACCTTCAGGCAAAAGGTACTGAGAAGGTACTGCTTACTGCTCCAGGTAAAGGTGACCTTAAAAATATCGTATTTGGTGTTAACGATTTTGACATCAAACAAGATGACTCAATCATCTCTGCAGCTAGCTGTACCACTAATGCCATTACTCCAGTGCTTAAAGCGATTAACGATAAGTTTGGTATTGAGTCTGGTCACATCGAAACCGTTCACTCATTCACTAATGATCAGAACTTAATCGATAATTTCCATCCGGGTGCTCGTCGCGGTCGTTCAGCTGCATTGAACATGGTATTAACAGAAACTGGCGCGGCTAAAGCTGTTTCTAAAGCACTGCCTGAGCTGGCTGGTAAGCTGACAGGTAACGCGATTCGTGTACCGACACCAAACGTATCAATGGCTATTGCTAACCTAAATCTTAGCAGTGAAGTGGATAAAGACAGTTTAAATGCGTATCTACGAGATATCGCTCTCTACTCACCCATGTCTGGACAGATTGATTACACACAATCAACGGAGCTTGTCTCTACTGATTTAGTCGGCACTCGTTTCGCTGGTGTTGTGGATAGTTCAGCAACCATTGCCGAAGGTAAGCGTTGTGTTCTTTATATCTGGTACGACAACGAATTTGGTTACAGCTGTCAGGTTGTTCACTGTATGGAGCAAATGTTAGACGTACGTTACAAGCAGTACCCTAGCACTCATGCAGTCTAAGATATCTTAGATAAACTAAAGCCCCGCTCTATTGCTAGGGCGGGGCTTTTTAACTATTAACTATTATTTTACCGCTTTTGGTAGAGAGAAATTCAATAGTAGATAACCCAATACCGCAGCTGTGGTTGAACCAATCAATATGCCAAGTCTTGCTAAGGTATCAAATTGAGCAGCGGCTTCTCCAAAGGCAAGTGAGGAGATAAATATCGACATGGTGAAACCAATACCACACAACACTGATACTGCGAATATATGTTTAAAGTTAATCCCAGCAGGTAATTGTGCCACACCCAGTTTCACTGCAATCCAGCTAAATGAGAAGATACCCAGTGGTTTACCAAGCAGTAGACCTAGAGCCACACCTAATGGAAGCATTGAAGTCACATCAGACAAAGATACACCCTCTAATGATATCCCAGCATTAGCAAACGCAAAGATAGGCAGAATGAAAAAGGCCACATATGGGTGCAAGGCATGCTCAATCTTTTTCAGTGGTGATTTTTCACCTTTTTTGCCTTTCAGCGGGATGGCAAAACCGATGACGACACCGGCTAAAGTGGCATGAACACCCGATTGCAAAACGCTGTACCAGAGAATTAAGCCAACCACTACGTACCAAGAGATTTTAGTCACCTCTTTCATATTCATAATGAATAACGCAGCTGTAGCCACAAACGCGACAGCTAACGCAGAGGTTGAGATATCACTGCTGTAGAAGAATGCGATAATAACAATAACGCCAAGATCGTCGATAATGGCAAGCGCCAACAAAAACACTTTCAAACTGACGGGCACACGCTTACCTAGAAGCGCCATGATTCCTAATGCAAATGCAATATCCGTTGCCGCAGGGATTGCCCAACCGCCTAGTGCATCCGGATTTGAAAAATTGAAAAGTACATAAACAAGAGCAGGTGCTAACATGCCACCAATAGCAGCAATAGCGGGGAATATTGCTGTCTCTTTTGATTTAAGCGCACCTTCAAGTAACTCTCTTTTTACTTCAAGACCAATTAGCAAGAAGAACAGAACCATCAAACCATCATTGATCCAATGTAAAACAGACATCCCGCCAATATAAGTGTGTAGCATTGTATCGTACATCGGATACAGTGAAGAGTTGGCGGCTAACATCGCAATCGCCGCAGCAATCACGAGCAGAATCCCGCCTGCAGACTCTAATTTGAAAAAATCGCGAAACACGTCACTCATGGTTTATCCTTTAATAATTATTATGCTGATCAATCATCTTGATTCTTTATGATATAAATCAATATTAGACAGTATTTGGAAAAAGGAATAATCGATTGTTTAGATATGATACCTCGGTAAAACCGAGGTATTCGGTAGTATAGTTAGGTATTGCCGTTCTTTATGAGAATAATGATGTGAATTTGAATCAATAACCCACTAATTCCATAAAGCCTTTCGCTTTATGGCTGCCTGAAGCAATGATCGGTCCTTCCCAATACTCAACTAAAAAGGGTAACCACTGCTCTTCTCTCACAGGTTCCGTGATCAAATTGATCCTTTGTTCTTTAATCTTAATCTGCCAGCGAAGTGGTAGCCTCTTCCCATTCTCAAGTTTGCTCTCAGAAAGGGGGGTCATGACAATATCTTCATTGCCCAAAAGCACGTATTTTCCATCTGGTGACATAATTGAACCAAAAAGGTAAGGCTGCTGGTTTTTATGTCGATATTGCGAGACCATTAACGCTCTACCATCGTCTAAATTGAAAGAGAACCAATCCCACCCTTGCTGTTCTTTGACAAACAAATCAGTAGACCACTCTCTATCAAGCCAACCATTTCCACTAACTTTGAACGTATTTCCATCCAAGTATAGCTCACCACGAACTTTGATAAATGGCACATTGAAATAGTGGGAGGCAATGGGAAGCAAATCATGCTTTTTACTGTAGCCTTTATCCCCTTGTAAAAATGCAGGCCCATCCTTTCTAACCGCCAAGTTAAGCTTAAACTCATCATTACCTGCAAGAATATTTCCTGGGAACGGTGTGCGACCAATGCCTTGCCAAGCCCAATCATCAATCCAACTTCTAAATGGTTGTCCACTCACCCCTGCCTGACCGATACCACCTCGTGCGATACGTTGCGCAATCCAACGTTGATCTTTTGAAGTAATCACCACATGTGCCATGTAGATCTGAGGGTTCTTCCAGCCTCTCGTCTCTCTATCATCCGTAGCTAAGCGAAAAAGGGTCCACTGAACAGCAAACGTCTCTCCCGACTCAGAAATTAAATTCGCATTGAAATACCACCACTCATGTTGATATTCAGGGTGAATACTGTAATCACGTGGTAACTCCACCGGATTGTCCGGCAGCACCGGTTCAAAGATAAACGAAGATTGTTTAGACAACAGTACACTGACGTTATCGGGAACGACTTCATCGACACTAAACCTAAGAAATAATAGCGAAAACAACACAGCGATACCGACGAGGAGTAGCCAAATTATTTTACTGCTACGTTTTTGTTTATGATTAGCCATACCGTCAAAAAGTATCCATCTAAAGTGAATTACGAAGTGAGTTCATTGGTGGTTGCTTAACCATTCGCCATACTGGCCAAGCCCCTGCAATAATCAATGAGAGGAGAGTCCATGAAAAAGTAACAATATACTCAAATGGAAACAACGTCATCTCCATGGTCCAGCCAAAGGAGTACTTCATCACCACATCAATTAATAACTGCGCCAAAATGAGACCCAAAGGCAAGGCTATCATGGTAGTAATCAGACCAATAACTAACAGTTGAAGACCTGATAGCATCACTAACTCGCCACTGGTTAATCCTAAACAGCGCAGTAACGCAAACTGTCTTTGTCTTGATATTTCACCCGCTAACGTTGCAAAAAACAGCCCACACACAGCAATAAACAGCGTCAATTTCCCTAACGTATCGGTCACAACAAAAGTTCGATCAAACACCCGCATTGCTTGAGAGTGGATGCTGTTATTATCGTAAATACGTTCATACGACAAACGAAACAGCTTTGTAACTCTCAATAGCAGATCGGTTCTGTCTACCCCTTCTTGTAGAGTAACTCCAAGACCCACACTGCCTTTACCAGCAAATGATTTTTGCCAATTATTATGTGATAACAGTATTTGTTTATATGGATTTCCGTAATCGTAGTAAATACCTACCACTTTCCAAGAATCGCCCAGCGGCTGAGGAAAAGACAGAGTATCACCCGGTTTTAATTTCAGCTTCAACGCCATTGATTCACTAACCATCAACCCTTTTTTGTAGTGAAAGTTATACCAATAGTCTGGAATTGCCACTTTTAGCGATAGCGCTCTATTTTCCCCTTCACTACGGCCAATGCTCATTACCTGTAATTTACCTTTATCTGTTGGCATTTCAATGTGCCACTGTCGCCATACTTCATTCACTTCTGGCTGTTTAATTAGCCACGAGCTAATTCGAGCCGCTGAACTATTGGTTGGTTTAATATAAATATCAGCAGCCAAACGTTGAGTTAACCAACTGTCCGTAGTGGTTCTAAAGCTACCTACCATCGTCTCTATCCCGATGTTAGAAGCAAGTGCTAACATGAAGGCCATTGCAGCAACTCCACGATAACTCATGCTATTTGAAGCATCAGCAAAAAACCATCTGACTTTAGTTCCTGGTAATGAAAGTGAAAGCAGCGTGAACAGTTTGCTAATAAAAAATGGCGTGATCAATCCAACGCTAATCAGCAGCAAAGCGATCAGTGCAAAACCCGCTTCTTGATTATGAGGTTGTTGATACACTGCAACCGCAGCGATACTAAAGACACAGGCTAATAACGCTTGCCAACCATATTCTCTACCTGCTGAACGAACTAAGGACAGACGCGAAGATAAACGAATGGGAGCAGTGCGTAACAGACGAACCAGAGGCCAACCACAAGCCAGTATGCAACCGGAGCCGACCATCAACAGACTCTGGTACCCCCACTCCCAGCACCAAACAAGATTAAGATCGACATTGGCGTTATACAACTCATTTAAACTAACAGAAACACTTGGCATCAATGATTGTGCAAGCATTAAACCGATCACATTACCACTGACCCAACCTACGATAACCCAACCGATAATTTCCAATAATAGTGCACGAATAATTTGAAAACTACTCACTCCTATCTGTCTAAGCGCTCCGACCAATGGCTGACGTTGAACAAATGAGAGTGACATCGCTTGATAGAATATAAAAAGACCAACCACGTACGCCAACATGCCCATTGCCAACAAGTTCATGTGGAACGCACGCGTCAAAGATTGTAATTCAGTTTGTCTAAATTCATTCAAACTCAGCCCTCTAGGTAGGGTCTTTTTTAAACGTAATAATTTTTCATCCGACATGGAGCCACAGGCAATAAGGGTGAAACCTCGCTCCTTACTCATAGTTTGAACCAGAGCAATATCAGCAACGAGACGCGAGCTATTTAGCATTTGGTTATTATCAACCTTAATCGGACCTAACCGGGTTTTATCTTTTAAGACCAGGTAATCACCTTCAGATACATCAAGGTAATTAGCCAGCTCTTGACCTGCCATGATAGGATATGGCGGCTGCATAATAGTCAGTACATCTAGCTGCTCAAATGTTTGATTTGTCATAGCACCGACCATCGACAATGGGTCAATACCCACCAATGTAAGATCGATTCCAGAATCTGTTTCTAATGAATAACTGTCAATGGGAACGCACTCAATAAACCCAGACCGTCTGAGCTGAACATAAAATCCTTGTGGAACTTTCATGCCTGTTTGAGTGGTTTTGATGCGATATGGTAGAGGATTGGTAAATATTTTCTCACCTTTAGTGTAACTCTCTTTCGCATGTTGATTGACGGCTAATACGCCGACTAAAAGAGAGACACCTAAGGTTAAACCTAACCAAACGAGGAGAATCTGCAGTGGATGTCTTCGATAATGAGCTAAAAGTGCTTTAATTACCGGAAACAACATTCAACTGACCCCCTTGAAGTCGAATGCGACCATCTAAATGATTGGCCACAGATTCACTGTGAGTGACCAATAATAAACTGCAATTAAAGTCTCGTGCTAAGGTGGTCAGCAAACGCATCACCGCTTCCGCATTCTTCTCATCTAAACTGCCAGTAGGCTCATCGGCTAACAGCAGTTTTGGTTCCATATATAGAGCTCGCGCGATTGCCGCACGTTGTTGTTGACCCCCTGAAACCTCTTCAGGAAAACGGCTTAGTAGCGGCATAAGATCCAAAGCTGAGATAATTTGTCTCCACAACGATTCATTTTTAGGTAAACCTCGAAGCTCCCTGCAAAAACGAATATTATCGGAAACGGTCAAAGTAGGTAATAAGTTAAACTGCTGAAAAATAAGACCAATATTATTTCGACGGTAAGCGGTGCTTTCACGCTGTTTAGCGGTGTGCAATGCAAATTTACCGAACCAGATCTCTCCAGAATCAGCACTGTCTAAGCCTGCAATAAGATTAAGTAAGGTACTTTTCCCTGAACGACTCTCCCCCATCAATGCGATTTGGCAGCCTTGTTGTAAAGTTAATTCAGCACCTTGTAGCACAGGATGAAATTCCCCACCGTCAAGAAAGCCTTTGTTCAGGTCATGCAGTTGTAACATCGTCCCTCTTTGCTTGCGCGTAAAATTCCATTTAAAAACGTGACGCAAATCTACAGCAATATCACGTTTTGAGGAAGTACTATTAATATGAGAAAAAAATAATCTTACATTTAACTATTTACTATCAGTTAAAGGCGGCATCTCAGCGAGTTGGCTTGCTATATTTTTAGGGTATATGACATATTCACCGTGATATTTTACTATTGACTTATAATCAGATTGCTTATGCATCAAAATGCCAGCCTTGGTTGCCATCTGTAAAAAACGTTGATGATCACCTCGAACATAACAGCTAATTGGAGCCACCAATTGTTCATTTTCAAAGACTGTCGCTAATTGTTTACTGCAAAAAACCAATGAATTTTCACCTTCTGATTCAAGTCTCACTTTCCCAGACAGTTCTTCATCAATTTCAACAATCCAATCCTGACTTTCTAAGCCGTGAATCAGGGTTTCAAAATCAGCTTCTGTTAACGGCTCTCTCTCTCTGTCTATAGGCGTTACTTGAGCATAAAGCTCTGATATTCGAATAAAGGTATTCAGAAGATCTGATAAAGTCCCTTTTGTACGTCCAAGCTTTTGCCATTTAACTAAATCCGCCACCACACAACGATCAAATTGATGCGTTTTTAATGCTTTAGTCACCCAGTGGACTAAAAAATGCGTTTCACTCAACGCATTTTTAGGCACTCGGCCACGATTTTGCTGCTCTCTCATCTCTTGCAAAGATTGATTAACAACATGTTGTATCTCTTGATAATAAATTGATGACATCCGTTAACGCCTATACCGATATAGTGATAGAATTATACTTTTCTAGCCAATAAATAATAAAATAAGATGGACAATATGCCGCAAACCGCTATGGTGCAAGCCATTGGCCAAGCACTACCTACAGGTAATAGTGCTGCAATCCCCCCCACTATTGACCCCATACCAAAACGTAGGGTGCCAGCAAGAGATGATGCTGTTCCCGCCATTTGAGGATAATTGCTAAGCAGCAACGCCATACTATTGCTACCAATGATTGAAATAGTTCCCACGTAGAATACAACCGGAATAACGGTTCCCCATAATCCAAGATCAAGCATCTGCGCAATCACCAAGCAGATGCCAGCAATAACTTGGATAATTAACCCAAACCGAATCATCCAATGTGAACCCATCTTCTTCACCACTTTGCCATCGAAGCTGGTCATGACGATCATACAAACAACATTTAGGCCAAACAGGTAACCAAAATTTTGTAAGCTCACACCAAACACATCAATATAGACAAAGGAGCCAACGGTTATAAAGGCAAACATGCCTGAGATAGAGAATGCGCCCGTTAAAATCAACCCCATTGCACTGGGTGTTTTGCACAAATGTGCATAGTTTCGCAAGATTGAACTGATGCGCAGCGGCTGTCTTTGTTCTTTTGCTAAGGTCTCTGGAATTTTAAACATCACTGCGGCCATCACTAACAGTGAAAAAACGACCAGCAACCAAAATATCGAACGCCAACCAAACCACACGGTCAAGTGTCCGCCAATCATTGGCGCAACTAACGGTGCCACTGTCATAACCAGCGTAATAAAGGACATGGTTCGTGCAAAATCTTCACGATCGAACATATCTCTGACAATGGCTTGAATAACAACGGCAGCTGCAGCACCAGCAAAGCCTTGTGCCACACGAACCCAAGTTAATGCTTCGATTCCCGTCGTGGTCGCACTGACAACTGAGGCAATGGTAAAAAAGAGGGTTCCAATTAATAGCACCGGTTTTCGGCCATAACTGTCGGCTAATGGGCCATGCAGAAGCTGCCCAATAGCAAAACCGGCCATGTAAGCGGTAAGGGTAATTTGCACCGCGTTTGACGTTACACCTAAATCTGCTGCGATACTTGGCATAGCAGGCAGATGCATATCAATAGCAAGCGGCGTTAACGCAGCGATTGCTCCTAATATGATAATCAACGTTAGATCTAATTTCGGTGCAGTTTGTTGCGAGGTCATGACGTTCCGACAGAAAAATGAGGACGCGGCTAGAGTAACATGATGTGACTCACATTTATTGCTGTTTATGAGCGATTTCAACAAATAATAAAGGACGCAATGCGTCCTTTGTTATTTACATAAACGCCTTCTATTCTAGAACGTTGCAGCTTCTTCGGCGGTTAAATATCGATACTGACCAGGTTCTAAGGTTTCATCCAATCGGATGCTACCGATAGTGTCTCGGTGCAAGCCTTCTACCTTATTTCCAAGTGCTGCAAACATACGCTTCACTTGGTGATACTTACCTTCTTGAATCGTTAACAACACTTCATTTTCTTCACGATCAATGATTTCAAGTGTTGCTGGCAGCGTAAGATCTTTTTCATTGTTAAGCTGAATGCCTTGTTCAAACTTCTCGATGTAATCATCTTGAATAGGTTCTGCTAACCAGACTCGATAACGCTTAGAACAGTTGTGCTTTGGTGAAGTGATGCGATGAGACCACTTACCATCGTCAGTGATCAACACCAAACCTGTTGTATCAACATCTAAACGCCCAGCAAAATGCAGCTTATCCATTTTGATCTCATCAAGCAGCACAAAAGCTGTTGGGTTAGTGGCGTCTTCATGTGAGCAGACATAACCATCTGGTTTAAACAGCATAATATAACGAGGTCCAGAGATCGTCAGTTGACGCTCTTTCCATTCAACTTTAGAGGTGTCGTTTACTTGAATCGATGCAACATTACGCATCGCTCCATCAACGGAGATCTCTTTACGTTTTATTAATTGGTTTGCTTCTTTACGAGTCACTCCAAGAGAGTCACACAAAAATTTATCTAGGCGCATTATTATTCCAGTACATTGAGGCCAATACCGCGCTATTATAGTGCCCAATTACTATCTAACCATCTTTTTATTACTCTATTTTATGTTCGCATTACGTCCTTACCAGCAAGACTCAGTAAAAGCGGTGGTTCACTACTTCCGAAAACACACCTCTCCAGCGGTGCTTGTTCTGCCTACTGGTGCAGGGAAAAGCCTTGTCATCTCTGAACTGGCACGCTTAGCTAGAGGCCGAGTATTAGTATTAGCGCACGTAAAAGAGCTGGTTGAACAGAATCATCAAAAATATGAAAGTTACGATTTACAAGCGAGCATCTTCTCTGCTGGATTAGGCCGTAAAGAGAACGATAAACAGGTGGTTTTTGCCTCGGTTCAATCTATTGTCCGAAATCTGGATGAGTTTAATGACCAGTTCTCGCTGTTAGTCATCGATGAGTGCCACCGTGTACCAGATGAAAAAGAGAGCAGTTATCGAAAAGTGATCTCCCACCTACAAAAAAACAATCCTGATATTAAAATTTTAGGCCTCACTGCCACTCCCTATCGTTTGGGCATGGGGTGGATTTATCAATATCACACTCGAGGACAAGTTAAATCTGAGCAGCCTAGGTTCTTTAGAGATTGCATTTTCGAACTGCCCATTCAATATCTACTGGATGAAGGTTTTTTAACTCCCGCAAAACTGCTCGACGCTCCAATTTTAAGCTACGATTTCTCACAGCTAAAACCAGCTTCAACGGGCCGCTACAAAGAGTCTGAGCTGGATATGGTTATCGAAGAGTCCAAACGTGCCACACCACAGATTGTGCAACAAATTATCGATTATGCAAAAGATCGAAAAGGCGTAATGATTTTTGCAGCGACCGTAAGACACGCACAAGAGGTCTTATCACTGTTACCCACCGAACACTCTGAATTGGTGATTGGTGAAACCAAAATTGAAGATCGGGACGCCATCATTCAGCGTTTTAAACAACAACAAACTAAATATCTGGTCAACGTTTCGGTACTGACTACCGGTTTTGATGCCCCGCATGTTGATCTGATTGCTATTTTACGACCAACAGAATCGGTCAGTTTATACCAACAAATTGTTGGCCGAGGGTTACGACTAGCAGAGGGGAAAAGCGAGTGTACTATTCTTGATTATGCTGGCAACTGCTACGATCTTTATCAGCCTGAAATTGGCGATCCTAAACCAGACAGTAACAGCGAGATCGTCACTATCCCTTGCCCGGCCTGTGGTTTTAATAATAACTTTTGGGGAAAGTTAGACAACAACGGTTTTCTACTTGAGCATTTTGGTCGTCGCTGCCAAGGCTACTTTGAGGATGATGAACAAGTTAGGGAGGAGTGCGGTTATCGTTTTCGTGCAAAGTATTGTAATGAATGCGGCGCTGATAATGACATCGCTGCTAGAATTTGCCATCAATGCGACGCCACTTTAGTCGACCCCGATAAAAAGCTCAAAGAGGCACTAAAACTCAAAGATGCTCGTATTATTGAGTGCAGAGATTTAATTCTAACCGCAGGCAAAAATAAATTTGATAAGCCGCAAATAAAAGTCACTTACCTAGGGAGTGATGAGTCAGAGATTCATGAAGTATGGCAAATGGCGACCAAAAAACAGAAACTCGAGTTCCAACAACGTTTTGTTCGGCCGCACTTGGCCGATCGACATCGCCCCTTTGATGAAACCTCTGTCAGTAAAATTGAAAAACATCAACACAGATTCAGGCCCCCTACTTTTGTGATAGCTCGCAAGCAGGGTCGTTTTTGGACTATTCGGGACAAGATTTTTGAACAGTGATAAAATGCAAAGTTGTTAACACTGTCTCTTTCTTTTTTCTCAAATTGATTTATGGTATCGCCTCTAAAAATTTCGAGGCTTTATCATGCGCAACTTTTTCAAATATGTTTTCTTTATTCTGTTATTCATTATCGCTTTCGGTGTCACTCAATCACTGCTCAACTAAGTGTAATTAAAGATAAATAGATCACACTATTGGCTGAAAATGTTAGCCTCCTCTCTGTAATTTTTCACTTTTTCTCCTATTTTAATGACCTTACCTTTTTCTTGAGGCTTGGTCATGAAAACGTTGTCGGCTCATTTTTATATTCTCACCTTACTATTTTTTGTCTCCATGTCCTCGTTTGCAACCCCAACGGCTAAACAGATCATTACCCAATCGGATCAGCAGATGCGAGGGAAATCAGGTTATACCGAGATGACGATGGAGATCGTTCGGCCTGATTGGTCACGATCCATGAGCATGAAAACCTGGAGTAAAGGCACAGAGCTGTCCATGGTGCTGGTTACGGCTCCGGCCAAAGATCAAGGCAGCGCTTCGCTTAAACGATCTACTGAAATGTGGAACTGGATTCCAAGTATTGAGCGTGTGATCAAAATAGCGCCATCCATGTTGAGTCAATCGTGGATGGGCTCTGACTTCACTAATGACGACTTAATTAACCAATCTTCCATCGTCGTCGATTATGACCACCAAATGATTCAAGATGACATTATTGATGGTGAACCAGTATGGATAATCGATGCCATTGCAAAATCCGATGCGCCTGTGGTGTGGAGCAAAGTACGCTTGTGGGTCTCTAAACAGACGTATAACCAACGTAAAGTGGTGTTCTATGATGAGTTTGATGATCTGGTTAATACGTTAACTACCTTTGATATTAAAGAGATGGGCGGACGAATGCTGCCTACTCGTACCGTTATGCAACCCGCAGATGAACCAGGAAACAAAACCATCATGACCACCCATAAAGCTCAATTTGATTTTGACATTTCCGATGCCTTTTTCTCACAGAGCCAAATGAAGTCTTTACGAAAATAGTAGGCTCTTATGTTATTTAAACTGGCTTGGCGAAACATTTGGCGACAAAAAAGGCGTACCCTACTCACCGCTTCTGCGCTTGGGTTAGCGCTGTTTCTTTCACTGTTTATGCGGTCGACCCAAGAGGGGAGCTACGCCCACAACATTGATACTATTGCCCGCCTCTCTTCCGGCCTTGCACAACTGCAAAACAGTCAGTACTACGATAGCCAAAGCATTGATGATTTAATCCCTGGCAGTGCTGCATTTATTTCTCCGGCTAGAGAGATTCCGGATATCACCTTCGCCATTCCACGTATTGAAACTTTCTCTCTGATTGCCGCCAATGATAAATCGAAAGGAGTAATGGTTATCGGGATTGACCCTGAACTGGAAGCACAATACTCAAATATCGAGGAAAAAATAGTCACGGGTGCTTTTCTTCAACCTGGTGAACAACAGATTATTATTGGTCAAAGCTTAGCGAACTTCCTTAACATCGCTATCGGGGATGAAATCGTCCTTTATGGCCAAGGTTATCGTGGTCAAACCGCTGCGGGGCTATTTACCATTAAGGGCATTTTCCATCTCCCTCAAGCTCAACTTGATTCACAGTTAATTTACCTGCCACTCGATACGGCACAAAAACTGTTTAGCACTGATGGTCAGGTAACCAACTGGTTAATACATACTGACACAATCAGCCACCTTCCCAAGGTGATCGAACAGCTCAAGCAACGCTATCACAGCAACGTTGATGTGCTAGATTGGCAAACCTTAATTCCAGAGTTAGCACAGCAGATCACCCTAGATAGAGTCAGCGGTATATTTTTAATGTATGTGCTCTATGGTGTGGTGGGATTTGGTCTATTTGCCACCCTATTGATGATGACGTTAGAACGCCAACGTGAGTTTTCCGTCATGATGGCAACAGGCATGGTTCGTCAGAAATTATTACAACTTATTGCCATCGAATCGGGCTTTATCGCCATGATTGGCATTGTAATTGGCGTCGTGATTACTACGCCACTGCTACTTTGGTTCTCACGTTTTCCAATCCAGTTAACGGGTGAAACCGCCGCCATGATGGAGGAGATGGGTTATGATCCTATTATTCCAGTACTGCTTAGCCTCGATTTCTATTACGAACAGATCCTGATGGTGCTTATCATCTTGGTGCTGTGTTTAATCTACCCTATGTTCCGTCTCTATCGCTTAGAGATTGTTGCAGGACTAAAAGGGGGCACTCATGCTCATTAAACTGGCGTGGCGTAACCTCTGGCGCAATAAACTGAGAACCGCCATTATGCTATCAGCGATGGTGTTTGGTTTGCTAGGGGTAATCCTAATGATGGGATTTATGAACGCGATTGGGCAGAGTCTAGTCAGTAATGTTATCTCCTACCAAACCAGTCACCTGCAGATTCATAACCAACGCTATATTGCCAACCCTGATATCAATGCCACATTAGTGGATGAAGCAGCAATCACCCGCGCATTAGATAACAACTCATTCATTGACGCTTATTCAGCCCGACTGCTCATCAACGGCATGGTGGCGTCGGCTAAGAACTCACGCGGCGTGATGATCAATGGCATCAACCCTGCCGACGAAGTAAACGTCACCTCGATTCACCATACTATCAAGCAGGGAGAGTGGTTAGACAATCGAGGTCGCAACCCCATCTTAGTGTCTGAGAAAATTGCCAGCCGATTAGCTTTGCGCCTGGGTTCTAAGGTGGTATTAACCTTTACTGATTTCGCTGGGGAAGTCACCGGTGTGGCTTTTAAAGTTAAAGGTATTTTCCGCTCACCGTCCAGCACCTTTGATGAATCCAATGTTTATGTGAGACAGACAGATTTAGCTCGTCATAGCAAAGTAACCGCCAACCATGAAATATCGATAAAGCTAACTGACATCAATAAGCTCGACGATAGTTATCAACAACTACTAACACAAATATCGCCCCCTAATACGGTGCAAACCTGGTCTCAAATTCAACCGCTACTCGCCGCTATGGTAGCCAGTTTATCCACCAGCAACTTTATTATCCTAGGCATTTTTGTCCTAGCGATGGGGTTTGGCATCATTAATATTATGTTGATGTCAGTCTTTGAACGTACTCAGGAATTTGGTGTATTGATGGCGATTGGTATGGATAAGGCCAGTATTTTTAAATTGATTGTCATCGAATCAGGGCTACTCGGTTTGGTTGGCGGCCTGTTAGGCAGTGCAGTGAGCCTTTTGTTGATGCTCATCTTGCAACGTACCGGATTGCCCCTAGCCGCTCTTGCAGAGGGGCTAGGCGCTATGGGCATCGATACTGTGCTTTACCCTTGGGTTGATGCAAATAGCTATTTAATCACCGTCATTATGGTACTGCTTAGTAGTTTGGCTGCCGCGCTATACCCAGCAAGACAAATCTTAAAAAAGCCCCCAGTTGAAGCGATGTCGGAGAAACACTGATCATGACTATTTTACTTAACCAGCTGTGCAAAACCTACAACCCCGACAGTGATTTCCCAGTCAAAGCGGTCAACCACGTTGATCTCAGTATCGAACAGGGGGAGTTTGTCGCCATTATGGGGCCGTCTGGTTCAGGGAAAACCACACTACTGAATATGGTGGGAGGGATAGATCGTCCAACATCAGGTAGTGTTTCCATAGACGGTAATGCCATCGCAAGCTTAAACGATAAAGAACTCATCCGTTTTCGCCGCGATAATATTGGTTTTATCTTTCAAGATTACAGTCTATTACCCGTGTTAACCGCTCGAGAAAATGTGGAGTTCGTGATGCTGTTACAGGGGCACTCAGAAGCAGAATGTCGAAAAAGAGCCACCGAGCTGTTAAACCAAGTTGGTTTAGGTGATCAGCTCAATAAATTCCCCTCAAAACTGTCCGGTGGGCAACAACAACGAGTGGCCGTTGCACGTGCTCTTGCACCTAGCCCAAAGTTCGTTATGGCGGATGAACCGACAGCAAACCTAGACGCTCAAAGCACCTCTGATCTGCTCGATATTATGCTGGAGTTGAATCAACAAGAGCAGACCACCTTTATTTTCTCAACCCACGATCCCAGAGTGATTACCCGAGCACGCCGAGTGATTGTTTTTGAAGATGGTCAGTTAAAAGAGGATAAGCAGCAGTGATACGCTCCGCCGCTGCATTGAGTCTATTTTTCATACTCCCTGTTTTTGCTAGCAACATTCCGGGTCTTGAACCTGAAAAAAGTTGGGACCTAGATGGTTACGTGAAATACATGGCCAATGTCACCTTGCCCGATGACAATAAAAATGTCACTGAACATCAAGTACATCAACGTTTCAACTATGAATATCGTTTTGATGACCACTTTCGTTTTAATACCAGTTTACGTAATCGTTTAATTTTAGGCGAATCTGCCGAGATCCCAGGTTATGCCGACTTGGTTGATACTGATACGGGTTACGTCGATCTATCCAGTAATTGGTTAGATAAATCTGGGGCAATTGGCAACAGTCAAATTGACCGTTTCTCTGTAAACTGGAGCAACGAACAATGGCAAGTAAGAGCAGGAAGATTCCGAATTAACTGGGCCATGGCGACCTTGTGGAACGCCAATGATCTTTTCAACTCTTACTCTATCTACGATTTTGATTACGAAGAGCGTGCTGGCACTGACGCGCTGATGGTCAGCCACACCTTAGGTTATGCCAGCAACATTGACGTTGTTTATGCACCTAACAGCAATAGCGATCTAGACAGCTACTCCGCCCGCTATCTGTTTAACCATAACTTATGGGATATGCAGCTCTTGATGGGGAAGTCCCTATCTGATCGAGTGATAGGTGCTGGTTTCGCAGGGGACATTGCTGGTGCAGGCACTCGTGGAGAAGTGACGTTCTTTGATCCGATTTGGGCAACGATTCCAGGGCAGTCAGAGAACAGTCAGTTACAAGCAAAGACCGTTGTCGCATCGTTAGAAACGGATTATAGCTTCAATACGGTTGATAATTGGGCATTGAGAGCCTCGATTCTCTACATTTCAGAGCTGCAAGATATAGACAGTGGTTTACACTATTTAAATATGCCTCTTAGCCCAAAAACCTTAAGCTTTGCTCATTGGACCTACTACGCCGATGTCGGTTTTGACCTTTCGCCGCTCAGTCGCCTCACTTTTGCAGCCAGTTACTATCAAGACGGTTCCTATTTTGTCAGCACCACCAACACTTACTCGCTGGCTAATAACTGGGAGTTACTCGCAGTACTGCAACATTTTGACGGTCTTGAGTCGGAAAGCCTGTTTAAGAAAAGTACCGCAACCCAAGTATTTGGTCGAATAAAGTGGAGTTTTTAACCTTTCCATAGATAGCAGGTTAAACATTTGCGCATCCCCATAATCAATGTTAGAATCCGCGCTCGTTTTTAGGAACGAAACTTCACTAAGTTAGGTCGCTAAACGTAGTGGATTCTTTTTTATTTTACTATTTTTGAGAGTAAAAACTATGAAATTTGATGTAGTAGTACGTACTGAACAAGGTAAGGGTGCGAGCCGCCGCCTTCGTCACGCTGAGAAATTCCCAGCAATCATCTACGGTGGTGAAGCAGCTCCAGTTTCTATCGCTTTAAACCACGATGAAGTTCTCAACCAAATGGACAAGCCTGAGTTTTATGAAGGTCTAATCCTAGTTGTTGACGGTGTTGAAGTTAAGGTTAAGCCGCAAGACGTTCAACGTCACGCGTTCAAGCCTAAAGTAATGCACATGGACTTCATCCGCATCTAAATTCGTTGTAATTGTTCTTTTGCATAATTGAAAAAACGGCCCTTACCAAGCCGCTTTTTCTCTCTCTACTCTCTCTGCCTTACTTACGCTAAAACAGACTAACCTGTCTGCTCTGCGGCTCCACCTCTTGAACTTTCTTTTTCTGCTTAGCCATTTTACGCATATAACGCTGCTTACATAATCGAATCACTCTTTTCTGTTGCACTATCGTCATATCCATCCAAGTATATCGCTCTTCACGCTTACGCATACAGCCATTACAATACCCTTTATTATCAAGACTGCACACTCCAATACAGGGGCTAGGGACAGAAAAAAACTCCAATTGTTCCATGATTGCCCCCTTAAGATCTCATTGGTTTCATGATTAACCGCGGTATGATTTTCATACGTGACACCATCACTATAGCATAATCACTTCACACTATTGAATCCTCTGATTTTTGCGGCAAGATTGACAGTCTAATGACAACAGATTCCGTATATCGATTATAATCAGTACACTATCTCAGCACCTCTTCAAACTGGAGTTCCAATGAAAAAATTACTGATTGCGATAACACTGCCACTTTTTATCGCGGCTTGTGGTTCAACGGTTGATGAAAAACAAACCCAAGTATCTGCAAAAAGCCTTCAGCATCATCACTGGATCTTGACTGAAATTGATGGCACAGCTATCAATGCACCGGATAAATTTGCAGCACCTGACCTTGAAATTGGTGAGAACTTTTCTGCCAATGGTAAAGCTGGCTGTAACAACTTTTTTGGCCAAGCTGAGCTAAATGCTGAGGGGAAATTTCGAATCGATAAAATGGGTATGTCAATGAAAGCCTGTTTAGGTGATGTCATGAAAACAGAACAAATTGTCACCAGTACTCTATCGACGTGGAGTGATATATCGCTAACCAAAGACTCACTCACTTTAAAAGATGAACAGCACCAACTGACGTTCAAGCTAAGTGACTGGAAGTAATCATTCAAAATAAAAAGAGAGGCCGTCTATTATGACGGCCTCTCTTTTATTTTCTTGTCTTCATTATTGAGTTAGCTGAGCCCTTAACTGTTTAGCGGCGGTCACCATATTGGTCAATGCTGCTTCCGTCTCTTGCCAATTTCGGGTTTTCAAACCACAATCGGGATTGACCCATAAACGCTCAACCGGAATTTTATCCGCTGCTTTTTGTAATAACGCAACAATCCACTCAACATCTGGAATGTTAGGTGAATGAATATCATACACCCCCGGTCCAATCTCATTTGGGTAGTTAAACGCTTCAAACGCTTTCAGCAATTCCATGTTTGAACGTGAGGTTTCAATGGTGATCACATCGGCATCTAACGCAGCAACAGAATCGATAATCTCATTAAACTCGCTGTAACACATGTGAGTATGAATTTGAGTTTCAGGTTTTGCGCTGGCTGCTGAAATCTTAAAAGCATCAACGGCCCAATCAAGGTACTCCTGCTGTTGTGATTTTTTAAGAGGTAAACCTTCACGAATCGCAGGTTCGTCTATCTGGATAATATTAATACCCGCTTGTTGTAGATCGCTTACTTCATCTTGCAGCGCTAAAGCGAGCTGTAGGGCAATCTCTTTACGAGTGATATCTTCGCGAGGGAAAGTCCAGCCTAAAATAGTCACAGGACCAGTCAGCATCCCTTTTACTTGCTTTTTGGTGAGAGATTGTGCGTAGGTGGTCCACTCTACTGTAATTGCTTTCTTTCGCTCAATGTCCGCGGTTACGATAGCCGGTTTAACACAGCGTGAAACCGCTAATTTTTTATATTCTTCAACA
>JAESQY010000149.1 GCA_016764915.1 Aliivibrio sp.
ACTACTTCGCGCACTTGTTCAAAGTGCTGCCAATGCGATCACCGCAAGATGATCTCACCGATCTTATGCCGTGGAACTTGGTCATTGATGAGGCTGAATAAGGCCTCACTGCTTAATTGCACGCTTACTAATAAATGATGCAAATATTTATGGGATTCCTACAAAAAATCTAAAGAGTTAATTAATTTCGACTTGGATAAATACCCTGTAAAGCAATGATATATCTGACACCTTTCATACTCTTTTCTTTCTCTTTCAAATTAGGAAGTGCAAAAGTTGTTCTCCCATCACCACCGTAAATGGTACCTAATAAAGAAAAAAGCGCATTGTGTTGCGATATGGAGATAATCTGACCCTCACAAAAAGCAAAGTTGCGTGGAGCAAAATTACCTGCAAACATGGAAACCTCACCAATGAATGGTTCAGATGATGCATATGTATATTTGAGTGGTAGAAGTGACAGCGCAAGTGTCAGCAGTAAAGGTACTAATTTGTTTTTCATATTGAACCTTTAGTTCGTGTAATGTTAAATAGTAGAGTAGTTTAACAATAAGGAAACACAAACCTAGTCAGTATTTTTTGCAGGGTATTTGAAGGAATTTAAGTGTAGATGTATTAATTTGAGCTTAGCTAAAGGAATGCCCTAAAAGCTTAGGGCATTAACGAGAGTTAAAGGATTTGATTCAGTACGTGGTCAGCTTTAACTCGTTTGATCCTTTTTAATAACTTTCTAACGGGAGATGGGTAGTCTTCAAGTTTTTCAATTTGCTTGTAACTACCAACAAGTTGAGTATGGTCGAGAATACAAGAGATCTCTTCCTGTTTTTTTTCAGCTAAGTGTTCATTAATATCATGCACTAATATGGCATTTTCGAGATCGAGTTTCCAAGCGCGTGGGTTTAAATTATTACCAGTAATAAGCATATACTTTCTATCAGCCCAAACACCCTTTAAATGGAAGCTATTATCTTGATGCTTCCACAAATGAATTGAGAGTTGTCGACTCGCTATAGAGTGCTCATTAAGTTTTGCAAATGCACGTAGATTCATTTCATATAGGTAAGGAAGACCTGCAATTGTCTTGAAAGGTTTATCAGGCGATATGTAAAAATCATTTGCTGTTTTATCGCCAACTATAATCGTTACTTTCACACCACGACGGATTGCTTTTTTTACCTCTTTTGAAATGCTGCGAGGAAAATTAAAGTAGGGTGTACAAATGGTGAGTTCATGCTCTGCGCTTGCCACTAGGTTTTGAATATGGTTATTAAGCTTATTACCTCTCTTGCCTAATCCAACAAGAGGCGTTAAACCTACTTCGTTTTCAGCAATAAGATCAGGTTCGAAAGAGTAGTTTGCTTTCATTAAATTATTACGAAATTTGCGAATAGCAGGCTTTAATGACTTTGTTTTTGGTCGATTAATTTGTGATAAACAATGAACTGCATCGCTTTCTACCAAATTCTTTTGAATAAAATCTGACATACTATCAGCTAATTTTTTATTTGAAATAACATGATAACGGTCATAACGGTAACGATCATTTTGCGCAAGGTAGACATCGTTTAAGCTTGCACCACTGTAGATAACCTTATCATCGATGATAAAGCCCTTCAGATGTAGAACACCAAAAACTTCTTTGCTCTTTACCGGCACACCTAAGATTTGAACTTGGTGTTCATATTTTTGAGAAAAATCTCGATAAAGAGCAGCATTACCATCAGATTTGTCTGCACCAATTAAGCCTCGTTGTGCTCGATGCCAGTCAACTAAAACCTTAATATCTAGATCAGGTCTATCTTGTTTTGCTTCATACAGTGCAGTAAGAACATCACGACCTGCTTGGTCATCTTCCAAATAGAGAGCTACAAGGTAAATTCTAGATTTTGCTTTTGATATCTCCCGATGTAGCTTTTCTCTAAATGAATTTGCATCTAGAAGCATTTCCAAGTTTTCTGGTTGGTGAGCAATAGAAGGTAATAGCTCAAATTTTCGTTTGATTGATGCAGGTGACGTCATCATCGCCTCAGAAATATTCATGAATTAATAATGTGAAATATAGAGATACATGGACTCATTCTACCAGATGATAAGAACAATACCGAACTTATCAGTTTTGAGCCGATAAAATTATCAACTTTTCATCTTAAACTGCAAGCTATGTAACTGTTTTCCACTGTCAACATAACGCTTAAATCTACCACGTAAAGACTCAGGTAGTTGATTTTCTGAAATTTCTTCAAAATGATGTTGGTAATAAAAATTAGTTAAATGAGGGAAAGAAAAACAGTAACATTTTGTAGCTGAGATCTGCTTTTTGCAGTGTTCAAGTAAAAGGTGACCGATACCCAAACCACGGAACTCTGGATGAATTAACATACCAGTGAGAAGTTGAGCATTGTCAGTGATCTGAAATCTAACCGCACCTATTAATACTTGGTCAGACTTTACAATAAAAATGGTCTCTCCTCGTTTAGGTCTTCCTGCGGGATAGTGTTCTTTGTATAATTTTGACACCAAAGGTAGCTTAATTGGCTCTAATTCTAAAAAAGTTAAGTTATGCATAGTAACACTGCTTCTGAACGTTAGATAAGGTAGAATAATCTCGAATATTATTAGGTATGTTAACATGAAAATATTGTCTTCTACGTCACTTAAACCATACAACACTTTCGCTATAGAACATCGCGCACAGCATGTGGTTAAGGCTGAGACTGTCGCCGATTTAATAAATATATACAGTAATGAACCATGGTCAAAGCTCCCTAAGTTGATTTTAGGAAAGGGGAGTAATACACTTTTTTGTTCAGATTATTGTGGTGTTGTTGTGCTCAATAAAATTGAAGGGATTCAGGTCATAGAAGATAATGACAGTTACTTATTAGCGATTGGCGCAGGAGTGAATTGGCCTTCATTAGTAGAGTGGACACTTGATAATAATATTGATGGTTTAGAGAATTTAGCAATGATTCCCGGTTGTGCAGGTACGGCACCTATTCAAAACATTGGTGCCTACGGGGTAGAATTTAAAGATGTGTGTGATTATGTCGAGTATCTGGATCTTGACACAATGGAAGTAAGAAGGCTGTGTAAAGATAAGTGTCTGTTTAACTATCGTGATTCAATATTTAAGAAACAATTAAATGGTAAGGCGATTATTACTGCTATTGGTTTAAAGTTGCCTAAACAGTGGAAGCCAGTGCTTGAATATGGTTCTCTTGCTTCAGCTAACGAGAGTGAGATAACAGCGCGAGATGTTTACGATCGAATTTGCCTCATTCGTTCTGAAAAACTACCCGATCCAACCGTACTCGGTAACGCCGGTAGCTTTTATAAAAACCCAGTGGTAACTATAGAAAAGTATCAGAAGCTTAAAGAACAATATGTAGGTATTCCTGGTTATAAATATGCTGATGGATATAAATTAGCTGCTGGATGGTTGATAGATAACGCAGGATTAAAAGGCTATGTGATTGGTGGTGCTCAGGTGCATGAAAATCAAGCTTTGGTATTAACAAATACGGGCAAGGCAACCTCCAGAGATATTATTGATTTAGCGTATTATGTTCAGCAAGAAGTGTATACGAAATATGAAATAATGCTTGAACATGAAGTGAGATTTATGGGTTCACAGCAAGAGACCAACTTAAATGAGATTTTCCAATGAAAGATTATACGAGCAAACTGGATATAATATCTTTACTTGCTGATAACCAATTCCATTCAGGTGAACATATTGGGTCAGTATTAGGGATCAGTCGAGCTGCGGTAAATAATCATATAAAGGTCATTCAAAGCTGGGGTTTGGATGTATTTCGCGTGCAAGGCAAAGGGTACTGCTTGGCTAATCCAATTGAGCTATTAGATCTTGAAAAATTGGCACAATATGCAGAACAGAACCTCATTAAATTGATACCTATTATTGATTCAACCAATCAGTACTTAATGGATCGCATTGGAGATATTGATTCAGGAACGGTCTGCTTAGCTGAATACCAACAACAAGGAAGAGGACGCAGAGGTAGAAAGTGGATCTCTCCTTTTGGTTCTAATCTGTATTTATCAATGTATTGGCGTTTAGATGCGGGTCTGGCAGCTGCGATGGGTTTGAGTTTGGTTGTTGGAATAGCCATTGCAGAAACACTAAAAGCGTTTGGTTGCGAATCGGTAAAAGTGAAGTGGCCTAATGATATTTACATCAACGATAAGAAGCTCGCTGGAATATTGGTTGAGATGACAGGGCAAACGGGTGACGCTGCACATATAGTAATCGGAATGGGGCTTAATGTTTCGATGACAGAAAGCGTAGGGCAAGAGATAGATCAACCTTGGACTAATATAGAGAAGGAGACGTCTTCAATAGTAGAAAGAAACGAACTCGCTGGAAAACTGATACAAGCATTACAAGATATTTTGAATGAATATGAATTGGTCGGCCTGGCGGGGTTCAAAGAACGGTGGAATCAACTTGATAATTACACCGATAGAGAAGTGTGTTTAATTATAGGAAACAACCAAGTAAAAGGAGTGGCTCAAGGTATCCACGAGCAGGGGGCATTAATGGTCAAAACTAAAAAAGGTTTACAGGCATTTATCGGTGGTGAAATTTCATTAAGGAAAGGCAATTAATTATTTTCTAATGAGTACTTGATGAATTGAGTGTTCAGCGTCTTTTTGTAGAATAAGGTTAGCTCGGCCACGAGTAGGTAAAATATTATTCTGTAGATTGCAACCGTTAATATCACGCCATATAGTTCGGGCGGTTGCGATAGCTTCATCCAAACTCAATTTAGTATAATGATTGAAGTATGATCCTGCTTGAGTAAATGCACCTTTTCGAAATTTCAAAAACCTCGCAACATACCACTCTTCAATATGTTCAGGCTCTGCATCAACAAAAATTGAATAATCTAAGAAATCCGAAATAAAGACACGGTGTGGTTCATGTGGGTAATCCATACCACTTTGCAGCACGTTTAAACCCTCTATGATTAAAATATCAGGTTGCTTAACGGTTTTTAGTTCATCTGTTATATCGTAAGAGAGATGCGAGTAAACAGGGATCTGTATGCTCTTTTTTCCCGCTTTCATATCGGATATGAATTGAACTAAGCTCTTTATATCATAGGATTCAGGAAACCCTTTTTTGTTCATTATATTGCGTTCATTTAGTACTTTGTTTGGGTAGAGGAAACCATCGGTATTAACTAGTTCAACATTCATATTACTTGAGTCACTCGCAAGTAACTCTTTTAGAAGCCTTGCCGTTGTGCTTTTTCCTACAGCAACACTACCGGCAATACCGATAATAAATGGTGTGTGTACCATTTTATGACCAAGAAAACGTTCGAGTACTAGATTTTTTTGTTGTTGAGCTTCAATATGGAGATGCAGAAGACGTGATAAAGGGAGGTATATGTCAGCTGCTTCATCCATAGTTAAATGTTCATTAATACCTTGTAATGTTTTTATCCTTTCCGCCGTAAGGCTCATGGGCTCTGAATCATGAAGCTCAGACCATTCGCGACGATCAAACGAGAGATAAGGGCTTACAAATTTACTCATCAACAATCACTAACACGCTATTAATAGTGAGAGAAACCATACACTATGATGAAGTACAGTGAAAGTAACTAAAATTGTTAGCCTTACAAAGAACTGACGTTTTGAAATAAATTACATTAAATGGATTATTTAACTAATTTTTTTACAATAAACTATTGCAAGGAGATAAATCATTCAATAGAATGCGCAACAATTGTGCCGACTTAGCTCAGTAGGTAGAGCAACTGACTTGTAATCAGTAGGTCACCAGTTCGACTCCGGTAGTCGGCACCATTATTTAGCAACAAATCTGTTCCCTTTTAGTTCAGTTGGTAGAACG